>CAZHPX010000320.1:0-2233 GCA_964534785.1 uncultured Desulfobulbaceae bacterium
AGAAACTCTTGTATGGTTAAAAGGGCAAAGTTCATTGAGCCATCATCAAAACTAGAACCTTTGCTTGATGAAAACAATCAGTTGATATCTATTTTTGTAACCAGCTTGCAAACTGCCAGGGAGAAGAAAACTTCGTAATTCGACATTCTACTTAGCACGTTAACTCATCAGAACGCGGGGCTTTCAGCATTGTCACTTTTTTGTATTGCACCCTCTGAACCTTGACCCAATTGATAACGAGTGACCACTACATATTGTATGTGCTGGAGTTAAGTGCATACCCCAGTAAAAACATTTTGGCTCTCACCCGGCAAGCATCATGGTATAGCATATTAGCCCTGAACATAATGCTCTGTGGGCAGGTATTTTCCCGATACATAAAAATAGCGGGTTTTAACCATTGCTTACATTACTTGACCGGAACCGGGGCTTTAAGCCCCGCAGGAGTGTTCTCAAGCAGTTACGATGCTCAAGAACAACGCTAAGTAACACTTTTCTCGTTGCTACAGCTGATTTTCAAGTTAGCTGAGGATCGGTGGTAATCAGGTTCTGTTATGGGGAGGAGTATGGAAAAACAACAGGAACTTGTAGTAATTACAGATACTTTTTATCAACTCCATGACACCGGAGGTGGTGAACATCCTGAAGCTCATGCCCGGTTGGCAGAGATCTCTGCAGTTTTATCATCGGGACATTTTTCAGGGAAAATAGAATTTATCAAACCACGGGCGGCAACCCGCACCGAGTTGATGTCGTTTCACCCTGAAGAATGGCTTTTTCGCTTTGAAGAGGCAGCTCTTGCCGGTCTGACCTATATCGATCACCCCGATAATCAGATCAGTTATGAATCTTATTCCGTGGCTTTGTCAGCGGCAGGTGCCGGTTTAACCGGGATTGAGCTGGTTGAGCAGAAACTGGAAAAAGTTGTTTTCTGTGCAGTCAGGCCGCCCGGTCATCATGCGGAGCCAACCCGTCCCTATGGGTTCTGTTTTTTTAATAATTGCGTTATTGCTGCCCGTTACTGGCAGAGGGCTTACGGTCGGTCCCGTATTTGCATCCTTGATTTTGATGCCCATCATGGCAACGGTATCCAGAGTGCATGTGAAGAAGACCCTGACCTCCTTTATATTTCCATCCATGAACATCCAAGTTTCAGCTATCCTGGGACAGGCTGGGAAAATGAAAAGGGGAGTGGTGCCGGAAAAGGGACGATTTTAAATATTCCTTTGCCTCCCGGAGCAGGTGATAACCGGTTTTTACAAGCCATGGACGGGGATCTTAAACAACTCTTAGACAGGTTTAAACCAGATGGTATAATTGTAGCAGCAGGGTTTGATGGACATCGGCTTGATGACATGTCCGGTTTGCGTTATTCTGTTAACGGTTATTATGAAGCCGGCAAGCGGGTTGGTAACTGGAGTCGATCATTTTGTTCAGGTCGACTGGTCAGTATTCTTGAGGGAGGGTATCATCCTGGAGTACTTGGTAAGTGCGTAGAGGCTTATCTCGGTGGTGTTGCTGAGTTCCTATGAGAAAAGATAAAAACATGTGAGTAGAAACAATGTTTATACAAGACTATATGACTGAGAATCCTGTTACTGTTGCTCCGGACATAATGATTATTGGTGCTATTGAGCTTCTGGGAGAATATGATTTCCGGCATTTGCCGGTTGTTGACGGGGATGGTGTTCTTCTCGGAATTGTGACTGATCGTGATCTTCGTTCTGCCTGTCCATCGTCCATCATTCGTGAGGAAGACATAGAACAGGGTATGGAGTTGTTGAGAAGTACTCCGGTTGCAACTGTTATGAGCAGCGAGGTCATTGTGATCAGCCCTGATTCGACAATTGACGCAGCTCTTTTGCTTTTTGAAAGCAGAGGTTTTGGGACCTTGCCGGTGGTTGATCGGCAGGGGAGGGTTGTGGGGATTTTTTCTTTGAAAGATATGATGGTCGGGTATCGTCGTCTCTTTGGTTTGGGGGAGAAGGGTTCTGCTCTTGTCTGCATTGAGGATAGCGGAGAGAAACAGATGCTCAGCAGCCTTGTCAAGGCCTTGGCGGAAAATAAAATATTGTTTACCCGCCTGATCCGTAAGGAAAAGGACGGGCCGAGACCGGCAATGATATATCTGCGAATCAACAGTATGAATCTCAGTTTTGTCCGCAAGGTTATTGATGGGGCAGGTTTTACTCTGTATAATCCTGTTATTGACAGGTAGAGACAAGGCATGCCT
>CAZHPX010000321.1:0-2221 GCA_964534785.1 uncultured Desulfobulbaceae bacterium
TATTGGACAATATTATTCAAATTGCCATAGATTCAGGAGTTGACAGCTATACTGTAGACCGGGTCGGCGGCAAAGGAGAACGAGGCGTAAAATTTTCCAGTGATATGAGCGGGATGCTTACCAATATCAGAATATCGTTTATTACCAACAGCGAGCTGGCGGAAAAAATAGCTAACGAAGTAAGAGATACATATTTCAGCAACTATGCTGGTATAGTGTACTTACAGGATGTAGAGGTTATACAGACGAAAAAATTCCATATAGTTGAATAAGGGGACAGGTTACAGGGACCAGTGACCTGGGACCTGGTCACTGTATTACAAGGTTTGCCCTATGCCAAAGGTGAAGCCGGCATCTACTTTTTCAATTAACTCCGGCAGGATATCTTCATACTCACCAACAATGCCAAAATCTGCATGGGAAAAGATAGAGGCTTTAGGGTTATGGTCAATTGCAACAATCAGATCTGATTCTTTCATCCCGGCAACATGCTGAACAGCCCCGGAAATAGCCACCGAAATATACACTTTCGGACGAACAGTTTTTCCCGTTTGCCCGATTTGCCTGGCGTATTCTGCATAGCCGCCGTCAACCGCCGGACGGCTTACAGCCCATTCTGCATTAACGCCTTGTCCGCGTAATGCCCGGGCAAGCTCTTTTATAAATAACAGATTATCATTTTCAGCCGCAGGACGCCCCCCGGCAACAATAATATCTGCCGCAAATAAATTCTGGAGCCCCGCTTCACCCCGTACTGTTTCAAGAATCTCAACAACCAGGTCTTCTCTTTTCAGCTCTACCCTGCGATGGGTAATAATACCTTCACGCCCTTCCTGTCGTTTCGGGACTTTAAAGGTTCCAGCCCGTGCTGTTGAAATCTGTGGACAGACAAAACCAAGAATGGTTGCCAGCTTACTCTCTCCGTATGTTGGACGATATGATTCAAGAACAGGTTTAAGAATCCGCTTGTTTCTACGATCAACATACTCACCAATTTCAAGTGCCGTACAGTCTGCTGTAACCCCGCTATGCGTTTTAGCACTGATACGAGGGGCGAGTTCACGACCTGCAGTTGTTGCCGGGAAAAGTGTAATTTCAGGTTTGATATCAGCAATTACATCTGCAAAAATTGTTGAAAACGGCAATACCAGATATTCTTCAAGACGCTTATCGTTGACAATTATAACCTTATCACTACCATGTTCAATTAATATCTTCGCCAGGGCATCAACCTCATTACCAACCAACAATGTTGTTACTTTAGTGTCATTACTTAAAGCGGTTGCCAACTCACACGCAGGGGTCAAGATTTCAAGTGCGGGACGAATAATTTCACCCCTGACAATTTCCGCCCAGGTTAAGATTCCTTTAAAGCCATTTCTAAAATCTACCTCAGGATAATCCGGTCGTTTTTTCTTCCTGGCTGTTTTTTTTTCTTTTTTCTCTACCTCATTTTTACCCGCAGTAATATTATCAATCATACTGGCGACCAGGGATTTTTCGTCATGCCCTTTACTCATCTTAACCGGTGCCCTGTCGCTGACAATGTTAGTCACCTTGACAACAATGGTCGGCGAACCAGTCAGCCCAATTTTATCATGGGGAATGCCAAGATCATCAACATTAAAAACAGCAACCTCTGTATTACGTGCTTTTACGGCACCATAAAGTGATGGACGACGGAGGGGGAACCCCAGTCGCTGTTAACGAGAGTACACATGGCACAGGAAGACGCATTATCCGATACCCGCCTTCAATAATGCGTTTCGCCACGATATTATCACCATCAGATTCAACAGTCTCAACAAATGTCGCCTGGGGAATACCCAAATTTTCCGCTACCTGTGAAGGGACATGGGCGGTATCCCCATCACTTGTCTGACGACCTGCAACGATCACGAATGGCTCTTTACAGTCTTTATCAAAACCAAGATGTTTGAGCATCAATGAAAGGGCAAGACCTGTTGCATAGGTATCTGATCCTACCAGTTGTTTATCAGAAAGCAAATAAGCCTCATCATAACCCATGGCTATTGATTTTTGCAAAGAATCCTTAAATGACAACGGCCCCATGGAACAGACAATAAGTTTAGCATCAGGATGTTGTTTTCTAAGCTGTAGACCAGCTTCCAAACCAAAGGAACAGTCTATATTGATAATAGACTTCGCTTTGGTTCTATCCATTAAACCATCTTCTCCTATTCTCATCTCCGATGGAAGA
>CAZHPX010000322.1:0-2214 GCA_964534785.1 uncultured Desulfobulbaceae bacterium
TAATAATGATTCTCAATATCTTACGGTCTAAATTAGCCTATTTCTGGATGGGCACCAGCTAACTTTAAAATTCGCTGGGGCATCGACAATGTGTGCATTGCAGCTTGAGCAAGTTGCTTTATCATGTTTCCCAGCTCAAATCGTCGGTTGAAGAGAAAACAAAACTCGGCGAGATAGCGTGGAACATGTTTTTCACTTACCGCATGAACATGTACCATGGATAGAATTTTTTTTACAGCATTTTTTCCTATCTCGATCAACAGCAATCCAGATCCAGCAGTAGTTTTTTTTGAAGAATACAGGTGTGCATTTCGTCAATTGTGTGCATTTCGTCAATTTCTACAATATTCAGGTCAGAATTAGAGCGGAGTTCTGTTATTTTTTCCCCAAATGATTTGAGCCAATTGTAAACCGTAACATGGCTGCATTCCAGAAAACGACCAATAGAGAGAAAGCCAAGCCCCTCTAAGTAAAGCTCAAGAGCTTGACGCTAACTTATTAAGGACTTTTACCACGATGCGTAACTGTGTGCCTGATTGCAACGATAGGGCTGTCTTTCTTTTACTATGCCATCTCTTAGTGCATTTTTCAGAGCCATATTTTGGACACGATATCATGGTCTATCTTCTTTATAAAATTGAATTGAGATGACACGCTATCATAACTATATTAAATTAACAATGCTCGACAATTTGCCTCTCGCAAGAAAATAATTTTCTCATAACTTATTTGATATCCAGGTTCTTATCCTTTTCAGTATCTTTACCATGTAAAGACTGGATGCAGGATCAAAAAATATTGCTCATCATTTCTCAGCTCGCTTTCAAGGCAGCTTCGAGACCGTGCTGCTCATTAACCCGCATCAGCAGGCATAGGCCGGCAGTGAAAAAGAACAAGGTGCTGAGAATCGCCAGACGGTGATTACCAGCACTAAGATAGCTTATCAAACCATAACTCAAAGGGCCGACTATAGCCGCAAGACGGGTTGCCATACCCCATAAACCAAAAAACTCGGCGGCTCTTGTTACAGGCGTGAGCTGGCCAACCAATGCCCTGCCAACCGCCTGGCTGGCCCCCATGGCCAGACCGATCATATTACCCGCCAGCCATACGGTTGCCCGTTCATCGGCAACTGCCATCATGATAATTGCCACGCTCCAGATCAGCAGGGTTATGGAAAGAGATTTCACCGAGCCTATCCTGTCCTGCAGATGCCCAAACAACAAGGCACCAACCGAGGCCGTAACATTAACCACCATGATCAGAATAATTAATGACTTACTGTCAAACCCCATTACTTCACGGGCATAAACAGCACTCAGTACCACCACCGTTGCAATTCCTGACTGATATACAGACAAGGCTGTCAGAAAGCGAAACATATCCGGCAACTCCCTTGCCTGTTGCAGAGTTTTGCGAACCCGCTGGAATCCCATATAAAAATAAGACACCCCGCCAAGGGGGGCTTCAGGGATTTTCCTCTCATCCAGCCAGATGAAAGTAGGGGTCGCCGCCAATATAAATACCCCGGCGGTGAGGAGCATCGTCACAGGCACAAACTGTTCCTCGCTCCATCCCTGTTTTTTCCCCCAGGCAACACATATCAGACAGAGAGCAAGGGTCAATAATCCGCCAAAATAACCGAGACTCCAGCCGTAACCGGACATGCGACCCATCTTGTCATTGGATACTATTTCCGGAAGAAAAGCGGAGATAAGATTCTCGCCACTGGCAAACATTATGGCGGAAATAATTATAATAATCATACCTAAAAACACATCTCCAGGGCCAACCATGGCCAACATGGCTGTAGCACCGGCACAGATCAGAGTAGTAAACAGCAGAAACCGCTTTTTTGCCGCCCTGTGATCAGCAATGGCACCCACAATTGGAGCACTTAACAGCACGCAGAAATTGGCAAAACCCACCGCAATTGTCCAGAAAAAAGTAGCCTCCCCGGACGAATACCCCCCGGCTCCGCCAGCCACCACTCCGACAAAATAAGCACTGAAAACAGTGGTCATGACCACCGTGGTATAGCCGGAGTTGGCAAAATCAAACATGCCCCAGGCAACCTGTTCCTTGCGACCGGCCTTATCGGGATGGTTTTGCTGAATATCCTCTGTTGATTTCATGTTTTTTAAAAAATAATTATCAGAATAAACCTGTTATCTGTAAGCAGGGTTGCCAGTTCACAAAGTTTGCAGGTTTAAT
>CAZHPX010000323.1:0-2207 GCA_964534785.1 uncultured Desulfobulbaceae bacterium
ATTTAAAAACAACATGGGATGGGCAATTCTTTAAAATGGCAACGAGAAAACAATCGAAGAAACCAGCGACGATTTCCGCTTTGTCTCCGCTGTTGCCGGTTTCGGGATGCTGCTTCAGAAATCAGAGTTAAGCGTTACTCTTGCTTATAATCAGGTTCTTGTCCTGGCAAAAAGTGGCAAGGGGCAGGATTTTGAAGGTTATCGGGCTGAATTTATCCGTCTGGTCGAGATGGCTGACCTGCTGTAACAGCTAAAACAGCTAACAGCTACAAGTGGCAGAAGACCAGGCTTGCAGCTTGTATCTGAGGTAATTCAAGAGTACCGGTCCATGAGCCGGTTCACGCTAAATGATGTCCTTTCATTCATGATATCTTATGGGTAAGAACAGGGGGCATTGTTAATTTAATATAGTTATGCTATCGTGTCATCTCAATTCAATTTTCTAAAGAAGACAGGTAAATATTCGGCTTATGCTATGAGAACTATCAAAACCACTGTATTTACTGTTTTCGAGATGGAACGTCAGAGCAGGACAGATAAAATGACAATGCAACTGAGTGTGGATAAGGTTTGCACTTTGACAGGGTCATCGTCTATTATAAAGGATGCTGTCCGCTCCCGTCTGACCATAAAAAACCCCAAATACGACGCAGCGGTGCGTTATGGTCGCTGGGTTGGTAAAAATCTTAAACCAAAACTGTATTTTTTCACTGAAAAGGACGGCAAGCTGATTTTTCCGAGGGGATTTGCCAATCAGGCGGTTCTGCTATGCCGGGAACATGACGGCTGTTCTCCGGAAATTATTGATAAAAGACGCAGGCTTGCAGAGTCTGATTTTACCTTTTCAGGTGAACTTCGTCCCTATCAACAGAAAGCTGTGGGAGCGGCTCTTGACCATTCATTCGGGGTTATTGAAGCTGGCACCGGCTCCGGCAAGACTGTTATGGCTCTTGATATTATTGTTAGAAGGCAGCAACCGACCCTGGTTCTTGTTCATTCTAAAGAATTGCTTAAACAATGGCAGGAACGAATTGAACAGTTCCTCGGAGTAGAGGCGGGGCAGGCGGGAGGAGGACGGGTTGTGATCCGACCGATAACCGTGGGGATTGTCAATACTGTCCGCAGACGGATTGGTGAGCTTGCTCCGTTTTTTGGTCATCTTGTGGTTGACGAGTGTCACCGGGTTCCAGCTAGTCTGTTTACTGATGTGGTTTCCGGCTTTGACTGCTGGTTTATGCTTGGTCTTTCTGCAACCGCCTTTCGTCGGGAAGACGGGATGACTAACCTTATTTATACTTATCTTGGTGATCGGGTTTATTCCCTCAACTCTGCTTTGCTTATGGACTCCGGAGCCATTGTCAGACCGGAATTTATCCAGAACAAAACTGCTTTCAGCTATAAATTTGACGGTGAATATGGGAAAATGATTAAAGTTCTGACCCTTGATGATAACCGAAACAATCGGATTGTCGCCGATATTGTCAGTTTGTTGAATAATGACCATTTCGGTACGATTCTCGTGGTGTCAGATCGAATTGTCCATTGCGAAGTGCTGGAGAAAAAGCTGGAACCATTTTGCCATGATGTGGCTTTGCTGACCGGACAAACCCATTCGGAAAAAAGGGAGAAGATAGTGGCCAGGGTGCGGGAAGGCAAGGTCAAGGTTTTGATTTCCACGCTCCAGTTGATAGGTGAAGGGTTTGACTGTCCGGGGCTTGCCACAGTTGTCTTGGCAACCCCTATAAAATTTGAGGGGCGGCTTCTTCAGGTGATTGGCAGGGTGATGCGTCCCGCTGATGGTAAAAAAGCCACCGTCATTGATTATGCTGATGTTAATGTGCCGGTCTTGTTCCGCTCGGCCATTAATCGTCTTGAAATTTTCAAAAGGTGGGCTGGGGGGGGCAGGTGTCAGGTAACAGGGACAGGGGGCAGGGAGTGAAAAATCAGAAGTTTTGTTTTTTTCCTTTATGTCTTGTTCTTTATCATTTATCATCTGTCCCCTGTCACTTGTCACTTGTTAAACAGACACCTTAATACTTAGCCCATACGACCCATAAGGAACAGAAAAGAAAAATGAAACAGGAGTATATCCGTAATGTTGCGATTATAGCCCATGTTGATCATGGCAAGACCACTCTCGTTGACCAGTTATTTCGTCAGTCGGGGATGTTTCGTGATAATGAAGCCGTGACCGAGAAGCTCATGGA
>CAZHPX010000324.1:0-2204 GCA_964534785.1 uncultured Desulfobulbaceae bacterium
TGGACATATACCACTACCGTGACAAAAGAAAAAACGAAGTGGATATCGTTCTGGAGCAGGAAGATAATCGTCTGATCGGTATTGAGGTAAAGGCTTCCTGTACGATACGCAGCAGGGATTTTAAAGGACTCCAAAAATTCGCAGAGGTGGCCCGCGACCAGTTCAAGTGTGGTCTTGTTTTGTACACAGGCTCAAGATTATTGCCATTTGGTGATGGCAGCAATCCCTATTATGCTGTTCCTTTGTCGATGTTGTGGGTTTGATCAGATACCCCCGGAACTTGTTCTATAATTAATATCGACCTGTCGGATACGATTTTTGAGCAGAGTAATTTGAAGAAATAGAGAAAAGTCGACTAACGGACTTGTAACCTGTTGGTCAGATATTTATGAAGATAAAGCAGGTCATTTTTATCGGGTTATTAATGAGACGCGGGGATATTTTTGAGAGCTGAGTGGAGCAGTTCCCTGGTATACGGATGTTGCGGGTCATTAAACATCTGGTCGGCTCTGCCATCTTCAACTATTTTTCCCTGCCGCATGACGGTGAGGTCGTCAGCCATGGTGCGGATGACCCGGAGATCGTGGGTTATGAACATGTATGTAAGGTTATGTTTTTCTTGTAATCTCTTCAACAGGTCAAGGATCTGGGCCTGGATGGTCATGTCCAGAGCACTGGTTGGTTCATCGAGAATCAGCAGGGCTGGTTTGAGGACGATGGCTCTGGCAATGGCAATTCTTTGTCGTTGTCCTCCTGAAAACTCGTGGGGATAACGATCTCCCATGTCTGGATCAAGCTCTACTTCTTCAAGTACCCTGGCAACCATTTCTTCCTGCTGCGCTTTTGTTCCGGTCTTATGTACTTTTAAACCTTCCCCGATGATTTGCTGTACGGAAAGCCGGGGGGAGAGGGAGGAGAAGGGGTCTTGAAAGACTATCTGTAGCTCTTTTCGCAGTTTCCGCATTGCCGATGAAGAAAGGGCCGCCAGGTCGGTTGGTTGCTTCTGAATGGCATGATGATTATCATGGCGATGATAATAAAGAATTTTACCCTTGCAGGGGTTGAGCCTGAGAAGACAGAAGGCAAGTGTGGACTTCCCTGATCCTGACTCGCCGACAATCCCCATGGTGGTGCCTTTGCGGATGGTCAGGCTGAGGTTATCAACGGCCTTGAGGATGGTTTTCTTTTTCCCAAACAGTTTTTGTCCCCGATAAAGAGTAAACTGACAGGAGATGTTTTTCAGTTCGATAAGCGGGGCGACTTCGGTTTTGATCTTTCGACCTCCCCGGGGCAGGGCATTGAGAAGTTTTATAGTATAGGCTGTAGCAGGGTTGTTAAAAATTGTGGAGGTCGCTCCCTGTTCGACAACCTGTCCTTTATGCATGATGGATACGGTTTCTGCCATCTGACCAATCATTGGCAGGTCATGGGTTATCAGCAGAACTGCCATCTGGTATTCCTGCTGAATATCTTGAATCAGCTCAAGAATCTGCTGTTGAATGGTCACATCAAGGGCAGTGGTTGGTTCGTCGGCAATGAGCAGGGCTGGGCGGCAGGCAAGGGCCATGGCGATTATTACCCGCTGCCGCTGGCCTCCGGAGAGCTGGTGCGGGTAGTTATTCATCCGGTAATGGGGTTCTTTGATGCCGCATCTTTCCAGAAGGGCAATTCCCTGCTCCCAGGCCTCTTTATCGTTCATGTTCCGGTGAATTCGCAATGGTTCCATTAACTGGTTGCCGATGGTATAAACCGGGTTGAGTGAACTCATTGGTTCCTGAAAAATCATGGCTATTTTGTTGCCACGGATTTTTCGGACTTCAGCCATGTCCATTTTAAATATATCCTTATTGTCAAAAAAAATCTGACCGGAGCTTTCTATGGGGTTGACCTCTTCAAGAAGCCTGAGTATCATCATGGCGGTGACAGATTTACCGGAACCTGATTCACCGACCAGTCCATGGGTTTTCCCCGCTTCTATCTGCAGACAGATATCGCTTAGAATTTTCTTTTTTTCATTTTTTTCCCTTTCGTTCATGAAAGAAAGGTTTAGATTATCAATGATGAGTAATGGCTGCATTGTTGTGTCTATTTTTTCGTGGTATGTATTTAAAATATGGCATGATGAGAGCCGTTGCTTAAAATCAGTTTATCTTTTTATATATGATATAATTGAGAGTTTAAGAAAATCAAATGAATTTGATTTG
>CAZHPX010000325.1:0-2171 GCA_964534785.1 uncultured Desulfobulbaceae bacterium
AGGTACTTGACGAAGTCAGCACCGCGATTCACGGCGGCGAAGCCGCCGTGAACCAATTTATAACCTTCCTTTAACTATAAAATAACAAAAGATGAGTAGGTTATTTTTTGTAATTACCTCTGAAACAAGAATAATGAAGTTTGCCGGAGAAGAAAATTAAAGTTGCCATGAAGATTTTTCAACAATGGTTTGACAAAAAACATACCCCGCCGGCAACAGGGTTAGCCAGTAAGGTTGACACCAGTGGTCTTGCAAAGGGGACAGCACCTGCACACCTGAAAAAGATATCTTTCTATTACAACCAGTAAGAGGTAACCCAATGTTTATGGTCGAAGAAATATTAGACAATTCTTACCCGGCTCTCAAAAACAAACCTTTTCTGCGGATTCCAACCAAAGCTGTTCTCCGCAGGATGCTCCACGAAGAAGACTGTCACAATTTTGCCAGCCGTTACCCGCATCTCAAGGGGATGGATTTTATTGAACAGGTTCTGGAATATTTTAATTTCAGCTATACCATATCCGACCGGGATCGGGAAAATATCCCGGCAGGCGGCCGGGTGGTAATAATTGCCAACCACCCAATCGGCTCCCTTGACGGTCTGGCTCTGCTCAAACTCATCCACGAAATCCGCTCCGATGTCAAAGTGGTTGCCAATCACCTTTTGAGTTTTGTAAAACCACTCCACCCATGTCTGCTGCCGATCAACAATATGTCAGGCATTTCAAAAAGATTCCAGATAAAAAACATAACCGCAGCCCTCAAAGATGAACAGGCGGTGATAATTTTCCCGGCGGGGGAAGTGTCAAGGGTTGCCCCCACGGGAGTTAAAGACGGTAAATGGCATAAAGGGTTTCTGAGCATTGCCGAAAAAACCACATCGCCAATCCTGCCCGTCCATATACAGGGCAGAAATTCTTCCCTTTTCTACACGGCCTCTCTCCTGTGTAAACCGGTATCAACCCTGATGCTTGTTGGGGAGATGTTTAAACAGCAGGAAAAACAGATCAGGTTCAGGGTCGGGGAAATAATCCCGTTCAGCTCCTTCCATACCCTGCCCATCAGGACAGAGGACAAAATTAAACTGTTTAAAAAACATGTTTACCGCTTAGGTAAAAAGAAAAAAACCATATTTATCACTGAAAGCTCTATAGCTTTACCGGAAAGAAAAAACGAGATAAAAAAATATCTCCAGCAAAGTTCTCTCCTTGGCAGTACACCTGACGGAAAACATATATATCTTTACTCATCTCCCAACCCGTCACCCCTGCTTCGGGAGATTGGCAGACTCAGGGAGATCACTTTTCGGTCAATTGGGGAAGGAACGGGGAAACGGAGGGATATGGACAGCTACGATCATTATTATCAGCACCTTATTCTCTGGGATGAAGAAGAGCTTGAAATAATCGGTGCATATCGCTTTGTTGACTCAAAAATGATCCTGGAAAAACATGGCTTGCAGGGATTGTACACCAGCACTCTCTTTTCCCTTGATCCGGCCCACCATGAATTTCTCCAAAATGGCCTGGAACTTGGACGAAGTTTTGTTCAGCAGCGATATTGGGGGAAACGCAGTCTTGATTACCTCTGGTACGGAATTGGTGCTTTTCTGATTCGTAAACCAAAATATCGATACCTGTACGGGCCGGTATCAATAAGTAACAGCATGCTCAAAAATGCCAGGGATTTGCTCATCTATTTTTACAAACTATATTTCAGCGATAATGAAGGGACATCCTGTTCTAAAAACCCCTTCAAATTCTCACAGGCAACAAGTGTACTGACCAGAGAATTCAGCGGCAGCGACTACCGGCAGGACTTCAAGCATCTGAAATCCCTCCTCGCCAACATGGGTACAAACATTCCGACTCTGTATAAGCAGTACAGTGAACTCTGCCAGCCTGGTGGAGTCAGGTTTATAGATTTCAATGTTGATCAGGATTTTAACAACTGTGTGGACGGGCTGGTTGTGGTTGACCTGCACAAACTAAAAGAAAAAAAACGCAAACGCTATATGGATGATTCCATATTAAAGCGAACCGTTCATAACTCGCAACAAAATAACCTGGAGTAACCGTTCACCATAGATGCTGATTCACAGAAAACTTAGATATGCAAGTGTTACCAGTGCTTCATCACGGAGCGGGGTGCTGGTAAACGCTTGCAGCTCA
>CAZHPX010000326.1:0-2154 GCA_964534785.1 uncultured Desulfobulbaceae bacterium
GGTACACACTAAGCTGGTCTGGCCTCTATAGTGGGAAGCGTTCTTGTTTGGAAGCTTTTCCTCTGGCAACCGGGTTTTTGTTCACTTATTTTTTCCCTGCTCATTCTGAAATGATTAGAAAATAAAAGGTATTACTTTAAAATTATGTTGAGAGTTGCAGTATCAGGACCCGCACAATCCCATACCTCGCAGGCAGCCCGTGATTATGCTCCTGCTGCCAGGCTGGAGTTGTATCCAAATATAAAGGCGTTGTTAGAAGCGTTTTCAGCCGGCAGGGCTGAGGTGATCGTCGCTCCGGTTTATAATACCCGTGAGGGAGAAAGCAAAACCTGTTTTAATCTTTTTAAGAAGATAAAATCGGGATACTGGATTGATAATATCGTCCTGCATGTTGATATATCCCTTGGAGTTCTACAGGCAGGTGATGCAAAAGAGGATATAAAAATTCTTGTTGGCCGTCAGGAAATTTTCAGGCAATGTGAAGAATACATAAATAATGTTCTGCCTTCCGTAACCATGATGAGCGTTCAGGATGTGGAGTCAGCAGTCGCCGAAATCCGGGAGAAAGATGATTTTATCGGTTACGGGGTTGTGGACAGTGAGGAGTTTCTGCTTGCCCTGGGTTTGAAAGTTGTTGAAAGGGATGTTGTACCCCACAACCGTACCCGTTATGGGGTGTTTGGCTCTGAATTGACTACATCGACCGGTTATGATGCCACAGCCCTGTTTACCATTCCCCTTGATGACCGGGTGGGAATGCTTGTGGATATTCTTGGTGAATTTACCCGCAGGGGGATCAATATCCTTGATATGCGTGCTGAAAATGATGTTAGAACCCAGAAACTTCAAATATATATTGAAGTGGAAGGGCATGTCCGGGATCAGGTCGTCGGCGAGGCTGTTAAAAACATAGAAAAGCGGGTTATCAAACAGCCTGGTTCCCTGCGGCTTCTTGGCAGTTATCCCCGGGTTGATATGCGGACAAAGTATATCAGGTCCTTTGGTTTTATAGGTACGGGAGCCATGAGTAAATGGTTTGCTGAGCGACTGGAGAATGAAGGATACAGGGTTTTGCTGTCCGGTCGTTCAACGAGCCTGCGGCCGGAAGAGATGATTGCCGAGGTGGAAGTGTTGGTAATCTGTGTACCTATTTCCGCCACAAACGACATTATCCGCCGATATGCTCCTTTACTTGGCAGGGGCAATGCCTTGATTCTGCTTGTCGGTGAGTCTGAAACCACTGTGGAGACTGCTCTTGAGGTTACCGCAGATGGAGTTGAGGTTATGCTGGTACATAACCTCTGGGGGCCGCAGGCGGCAACCATGAAGGATAAAAACGCCATTGTTGTCCGAACTCCGAGGAGCGGTAGATTCTGTAGTGAATTTGAATCGTTTTTGTATAAACATGGAGCTCATATTTTCCATGATACTCCCCAGAAGCATGACCTGCTCATGGGGGTTGGCCAAAAACTTCCCACTGTGATCTCGGTTGCCATGGCGATGACTCTTGGTGAGAACAGGGTCACGGCTGATGATATTGATAGTCATTGTACCTTGACTTCTCTTTATCATATCCTTGCCATGGCCAGGGTTCATTCGCAGAATCCAAGGACTTATGCTGAGATAATGGCAACTTATGGTGAAAGTCGCAAGATCGTCAAAGATTTTATGTTAAATCTTAAGAGAGTTGTTGAGATGGCTGATGACTCTGATATCAGCCATCTCTGCGACCTGATAGAGGATAATGAAAAACATCTGAGCCGTGATTTTCTTGAGTCCCGGATGGAACAGGCCAGGGCGGTTGATCAGGTGTTGGGCAGGATTATTTAAATGTATCGGAAAAGCCGAGTTTTTAGTGGGGGTAATAGTTCTCATCGGACAGGAGCTATATATCTCCCCGTAACCATCATGTCTGGTAACAACCCCTTGGGGATAAAGGGAAAATATCGGCCCTCAGAGCATGATGTTCAGGGCTGATATGCTATACCACGGTGCTTGCCGGGTGAGAGCCAAAATGTTTTTTCGATTACCTGAGTTTGGGTGGTATAGTGTTTCGCGAATGAATTGATACTGAAACCACCCTGACTTCCCTCGTTATACCGCTCTGCGGTATAACGTATTTCATGGTACTCTGCACCTGCCAATTCAGGTGTA
>CAZHPX010000327.1:0-2149 GCA_964534785.1 uncultured Desulfobulbaceae bacterium
ATCATGAAGATAATGAAATATCCAGATAGTAAATTTTTTATTGTAGGGTTGTTTGCTTGGATAATTTTTTTTATCTTCGCATCGACATCTGCCCAAGGGGAAGAAATGAAACACAATCAGTTAACACCCGAAGAGGAGCAGGTTATTGTCCATAAAGGTACGGAACAGCCTTTTACCGGGAAATATAATGATTTTACAGGGAGTGGGATGTATACCTGCAAACGCTGTGCAGCACCGTTGTACAATTCCCAAGATAAATTTGATACCCATTGCGGCTGGCCAGGTTTTGATGACGCAATTCCGGGTGCTGTAAAACGCATACCCGATGTGGATGGAAGACGGACGGAAATTTTATGCAGTAATTGCGGTGGACATTTGGGGCATGTGTTTTTAGGCGAAGGATACACTCCCAAAAACACTCGCCATTGCGTCAATTCTATTTCACTGAAATTCCTTCCGGCTCCAGAAAAAAAAGAGAACAGGATCACTGAAAAAGCATATTTTGCCGGCGGATGCTTTTGAGGTGTGGAATTATTGTTCCAAAAGGCAGAAGGGGTCGTCTCTACTCGTGTCGGATATATGGGCGGCAGTACAGAAAGTCCGGATTACAGGCAAGTGAGTTATGAAAATACTGGACATGCAGAGGCAATAGAAGTGGTATATGATATAACTATGACACATTATGATACAATGGCTCGCCTGTTTTTTGAAATCCATGACCCAACCCAATCAGACCGCCAGGGACCAGACATTGGTGATCAATATCGTTCCGCTGTTTTTTATGTGAATGATGAACAAAAAAAAATCAGTGAAAAACTGATAGAAATATTAAAAGACAGGGGTTACAAAGTTGTAACAGAAGTTGTTAAAGCAGGTACTTTCTGGCAGGCTGAAGATTATCATCAGGATTATTATAAAAAATCAGGCAAGCAGCCATATTGTCATTTTTATCAAAAAAAGTTTCCCTGATTCCTTCGTGATTTTTTAGAAATAACGAAGAGTTGGGAAGAAATGACATTATCGGACAGTCTCCTATGTTTGTTCGATTCTCCTCACCCGCTTATTTGTAAGTGCTATTAAGAAACCGAAAGAAATCATTTAAAATAAGGTAACACTTTTTCCAGGCAAAATAAGGAGAAAGTGCTATGAAGAAACAATTCAGTCAAAAACAAAAACTGGTCATTGTAAAAAAGGGAGAAGAGATCGGTATAAAGCGTGTTGCCGAAGTTGCAGAAGTGCATTACACAACGGTCTATGCCTGGACGAAACAGATAGAAGCCCTTGGGGAGAAAGCATTTCTATCATACGAGCTATCTCGCCCTGGCCGTGGGATCAAGCAGATTGCCGTTGAAGACGAACAGGCTATTAAAAAAGTATGGGACGATAAACCCGGATATGGTCCCGGGCAGGTAAGAGCCACGTTACGCAGACAAGGAATTACTATTTCCATTGGAACTGTCCGTAAGGTCATGCATGCCAACGGTTATCAGGCTGGAGATAAGAATAAGGATAAAAAAGAGTCCACGCGGTACGAAGCAAGCAGACCGCTCGAGTTGGCGCAGATGGATATTCTTGGATAGTGTACATCAATAAACTCAAGGTATATATCGTCTTGCTCATCGATGATTACTCACGCTTTATCCTGGGTTTTAAAGCATTAACAGAGACATCAATTGATTCCATTATCGAACTGGTTGAACAGGCGATACAACGTTACGGACAGATGGGAGAACTCCTCACAGACCGTGGTTTTGTTTTCTACTCCTGGCGTGGAGTAAATCGTTTTGAAAATGTGGAGATGAAAGGGGTCGATCAGATCCATGCAAGTCCCCACCATCCACAAACGCTGGGCAAAGTTGAAGCGTTGAATAAACGGATCCAGAATGAGTTGTTTCGCAGGCAGCACTTTGCAAGCTATGGTCATGCACTCACGGGCATAGAAGAATGGATAGAGCATTATAATTACAAGCGTCCGCATCAGGGTATAGGAGGGTTCCTGGTACCTGCTGAAAAGATACTTGACAAAATTACTGCAGGGTTGAAGATTCCTGAAAGTGACAATGATATTATTCGTGATATTCTCAGCATAAATGTATGTCCCAACGGTAGCATAATACTTAATATTCTGGGACACTCAATGACTATTCAG
>CAZHPX010000328.1:0-2146 GCA_964534785.1 uncultured Desulfobulbaceae bacterium
AGATAGTTACGCCATGTTCAGGGGCTACATTGAGTAAATCAACAGGCTCATAAATATAAGCGTAGACTCCGTGGGGTGCTGGTGAACACTTACCAGTTTTCAATGCTTTTTCGTCACGGATTCAGGTTATCAGTTTATCAGTTTTGTTATTTCCGGTTTGCCCTGCCGGTTCCAGGTGGTGTCGGCAATTTGCTTGAGTTTTTCTTTGATCTCTTTCGCAGGATGAGGTCTGGGAAGGTTCGGCAGTATTCTGTCGGCAGGAGGGGGGGGCGTTACCCGCATTTTTCTGTCTAATTTTTCGCCGGTTCCTGGAGTCAGGCCGCCTTCCATGCTGCCGGCTTTGTATGAGCCGGGTCCGTCTATGTTGCGGAGAAAATCCATGATAAGTCCGAGGTCATTTTTCTGATAAAAAAGCTTGATTTCTTCGCTGATGATCTGTTGTTCTTCCTCAATCTGCTTGAAAAGCTTTCTGTAACTGTTGATGTCCATGGTCAATTCATCGTATATAGAAAATAATATGTTTCTGAATCTTCCCTTTCTCGTTATGCCGCGGATGGGTATGTGGGTAAAATCAGCTTTTTTTACATCAACAGAGAATTCCGGGCGGTAACTAACGTTTTCTATATTTTCCAGCCCTGTTGTTTTGAGAAAAAGATGGATAATCTCCGGATATTTAAGTAATGTTTTTAATCTTGCTAAATCGCTTGAAATATTTTTTTTAAATTGATGAAGTGCGGTCTCAATCAGTTTGTTATAGTTGATAATGTCTTCTTCGATAAGTTTACGAAATCCGAAGTAACGCTCGGCAATTTCTTTTTTCACTTCAAAGGAGAGCATTTTGTTTATATCCTGCATTTTGTCCTCCGGGGTAATGAAGATGTAAGAAATGGGAGAAAACAAATAATTAAAACAACTGTAATGAACCTTGCCCGGCTTGTCGATAATATTTATACTTAAATCCTGCATGTCGATATGAAAAAAATAAAAATATATCTGAAAAGCCAGGGCAAAATTGGCAATTGCAGGATTCAGGTTGTACTCCAGCCCCTGGTGACACCAGTGCGGTGTCACCTTCTGCGGTGTCACCTTCCTCGGCCGCTCTGCGGCCAGAAATTCGGCACTCACCGATCAGGGGGGAGGAACAGGGCTGAATAAGCCGGTGGGTGCAATGTTTAATTCAGGCAAAAAAATCTCATGACAGAGTTACACCTGAATCATGAGCGGATATCCCGGCAGTGCAGGCGATGAATACAGGAGGTAAGCGAATGTCCGGTTTCCATGGACATGATTCGGTTAAAGAACAGATCCGCGATCAGTCCGATATAGTCAGGATTGTCGGAGAGTCTGTGGAATTGAGAAAAACAGGGGCTAATTATCTTGGCCTTTGCCCTTTTCATGCTGAAAAAACACCATCTTTTTCAGTGAATCCCGCCCGGCAGTTCTTTCACTGTTTTGGCTGTGGTGAATCAGGCGATGTTTTTTCATTTATGATAAAATATCATCGTCTCAGTTTTCCTGAAGCATTAAAGGAACTGGCAGGAAGAGCCGGGATTGATTTGCCGGAAAGGGAGTTGAGTCCGGCTGATCAGGCTCGTGTCTATCAGCGGCAGCAATTATTTACGGTCAATGAGGCGGCAGCGGTGGTTTACCATAACCTTCTCATGAACTCGTCCATGGCTGATTCCGCCCGGAAGTATCTGCATGCGAGGGGAATTCCTGAAGATTTCTGGAGGAAGTATCGTCTTGGCTATTGCCCTCATCCTGATCTTGGGGGCTGGAATTATTTGACTTCACGATTAGAAAAACAGGGTTTTTCAGGAGCAGATATAGAGGCGGCTGGTCTGGCTGCAGCAAGAGAGCGGGGTGGCTGGTATGATCGTTTCCGGGATCGGGTGCTTTTCCCCATTCTTAACCTTAACGGAAAGGTCGTGGCTTTTGGCGGTCGCATTCTTGGTGACGGCAAACCGAAATATATGAATTCTCCGGAAAGTGCTGTCTTTGACAAGAGCCGACTTCTCTTTGGCATGGGACAGCATCGGGAGGCTCTGCGTAAAAAAAGGCAGGCCATTGTGGTGGAGGGTAACTTTGATCTCCTTTCTCTTGCGGTTCATGGCATTGATTATGTGGTCGCTCCTCTTGGTACTGC
>CAZHPX010000329.1:0-2135 GCA_964534785.1 uncultured Desulfobulbaceae bacterium
GGACCGGTGATGTTTTCCACCGTGGCAATAAACGCCTGCTTTTCATCCATACCCTGTTCCATGACAAGGCGGCGGAACATCGCCTCTGAAATTCCATGAACAGCACCAAGAAGAATTCCCCTCTCGCCAAATATGTCAGAGCGAAACTCATAACCAAGGGTGGTTTTGAATACATAGGGAGCACCAACCGCAATGGCCCAGGCAAGTGCCTGATCCGTGGCCTTGCCGTCAACATCCTGCTCAACCGCAAATGAGCAGTTTATGCCGGCCCCGTTGACCTCTTTACCCTGTACATAAAGGCGGCGGACAGAAGGTCCCATGCCCTTGGGACAAACTCCGATAACATTGATCCCGGCTGGAAATTTCTCACCGACACTCTCTAAGTGGCCAAGCAGAAAACCATGAGAGAGTCCAAGAACGGCACCCGCCTTAATGGCAGCAAAAATCTCCTTGTAATTCTCTGCCTGAGCGGCATCAGAGATAAGAAGAACAACCATATCTGACTCGCCGATAACAGAGTACATCTCGCCAAGGGTTCCATTTTCCTCGCTAAAACCGGCATCCCTGGCAGCAGCCATGGAAGAGCTGGATTCCCTGAGACCAATCTTGACCTTAATATCGGTTCCCTCAAGGGAATCCCGCAGGTTCTGAGCCTGGGCCGGCCCCTGGGAACCCCAGCCGACAACTCCTATTTGCTTGATGCCGGTAAACGCCTTGGCAAGAAGATTGAATTTATCCCGACCGCCCCTGACAATGGTTTCTTCAGTACCGTCAAGATTTATGGTTTCAGTATCAAAGACACTGGATTTAAAGGTTGTTTCCATTTAGTTCCTCCGTAAATAACAAAAAAAGTAAAAATAATATCGTACAGGTAGGAACTGTTACTACAAAACAGCAGTATCTGCAAAAGATAAATGCTCGACTAGCACCTCATTTTCGTTAGATTCCTCTCTCCCGCTATATTTAGCCATGTGCGGGTGAGAGGAATCTAACGAAAATGAGGCAGGTCAAACATTTAAGGGCATACATTTTATTAGCTATTTCGCATCAACCCCGATGTGGTTACTGCAAAAGAATTGTATATCGACATATATGGTTATCCTTTTATGGCAAAACCACCATCTACCACCAGAGCCTGACCGGAAATCATTGCGGCGAGGTCACTGCACAAAAAAAGAGCCAGTCCTGCCACATCATCCGGGGTGGTCAAACGGCCAAGGGGGGTTCTACGCAGAGACTCTTCGATAATTTCATCCCGGTTGGGAAATTTCTTAAGAGCATCGGTATCAACAACTCCGGCGGAGATGGTGTTCACCGTAATTTTTTTCTCTCCCAACTCAACCGCAAGATGACGAACAAGGGACTCAAGAGCAGCTTTTGACGCACCAACCACCGCATAATTCGGGACTGCCCGCACCGCTCCAAGACTGGATACGGCTATAATTTTCCCGCCAGCATCCATCATCCCTGCTGCATATTGGCTTAAAATCAGCAAAGCCCTTGCGTTGATATCCATGGCCCAGTCCCAATGGCGGGTGGTCAACTCCATTGCCGGTTTCAGCACTCCGGAAGCGGCATTGGAAACCAGAATGTCAAGATGGTCGTACTGTTCCCTGATTTCTGCAAACATCCTCTCCACATCTTCATTTTTTGCCACATTTGCCTTAATCGTTAGACAACGGACTCCCTTTTCTTCAATTGCCCTGGCTGTCGCCTCAGCGGCACTCCTCTGGCGGACATAGTTAACAATGATATCCACACCGCTCTCAGCAAGACTAAGGGCAATTGCCCGCCCGATCCCCCGTGAACCTCCGGTAACCAGAGCTACTTTTCCTTGAAGATTAAACATAATTTTTCTTATCTCCTGAAGTTTCCCGGTTTTTATGAGTACTCAAGCGGTCGTGATGTACCACTGCAATGGGAAAGAGTTTATTTTTTACGGTGTTTGTCACGCAAGTAGCAAAAACCCATTTTATTATCCCTTGACGCACGAACCCTGTGCCCAAGAAAAAGTTGCCTACTTCAGCACTATACAACATCTGAGAGAGTTTTACACAAAAATAAAAACGGGAAACTTCAGTTCGTAGATAAGCGAGCTATAAAAATATTATCATTTACGAGACTTCGAGATACTT
>CAZHPX010000330.1:0-2133 GCA_964534785.1 uncultured Desulfobulbaceae bacterium
TGCGACGAACTATAAAACATGATGCCCTGTGGGCAGATTGAATGTCTAATATTGAATCTCGAAGTTAAAATGCATGATCTCGATATGCCAATAAACAGTTTTTGTCATTTACTTCGATATTCGATATTCGATATTTATCAGAAACAATTCCCACATAAACTTTATACCTCAAGCATGGAAACAGGCTGACTGTGCAGAATTTTTTCAATATCTTTCCAGGTGTTAAGCAGCTTGTCATTGTCTTCAAACGATATTGAGAGATTGATGGTATCGTCTTCAAAAGATTCTGTATGTTTTAAGGTAACATTTTTTGGCAATTGCAGGCCTTGCTGAAATTGGCGGAATTGGTCTTGTGCAGCAGCAAGCCGGGGGGAACATTTTTCTTTAAGCATCTGAAGCAAGGCGGCTCCCTGTTGTGGTTTGTTAGCTCCATCATTGCAACCATGTTGCCATTTTTTTATAAGGGTTGCAAACGGCTGTCTGGTTCGCCTGACCAGTTCAATGGCATTGTTAACCAGTTTCTGCTGTTTTGAGCCGCCAAATTGAAAACTTTTTATCAGATGAACCACTGCTTCCCGGTCACACCTGTCTTGAAGCTGGAGTAATTTCAGACCGGTTTTAGGGCGAATCCATCCTTCATGAAGACCATTTATGGCAATTTCTTCCAATGCCAGGTATTTCCTCATCTCTATTATGTGGTAGGTCTGGGGTTTGAGACCGAGATAGGGGAGAAGGGATATTTTTTCTGCCAATGTAAGCTCTTCAACAACTTTTGCAAAAAAGACAGCCCGCTCAATCACGCTTAGTTCAGCACCTGTTCTGGAGTGAACAAGAAGATATTCACTTTTTTCTTTCAGGGGGATGTCTGCCGGGAGAATGGAGCAGGGAATATCAGGCAGTTTAAGTAGTCTGGCTGTTTTGATTCTTCTTCTTCCGGAAACAATAATATAACCATCTTCAACATATTGCAGCAACGGCGGGGTAATTATACCGAATTTTTTAATTGAATCATGAAGAGATCGGCTGATTTCAGTATCTGAAGAAGGGCGGAGTGAATATTTATGATGAGACAGATCAGGCACAAAAGGGGATAGCAGGTTAGAGGATATATATGGATAATGGTTCATGATTAAAATGACCGGACCGGATGGTTCATGATTAAAATGACCGGACCGGATAAATGATGTTTGACTAAAACGCCTCACGGAGTTTGCATTTACCCACCCGTCTGCATTATAAATCGATTCTCCGGCATCCACTGAAATAAATTTAATCAAGGAAAATAAAACGGTGAGTGCCGGAATCAGTTTATGTGTTGTTGTTAATTCTCTTACGCAATATTCCCGAAGGTTTGAAAGTAACCACCCGTCTGGCATCAAGAATCAGTTCATCTCCTGTTTGCGGGTTTCTCCCCCGACGGGCTCTTTTATCCTTAACATTAAATTTACCAAATCCGCTCAGGAGGAGGTCTTCTCCTTTTATGAGCGAATCCTTGGTCAGATCAATAAAGGTTTCCACCGCATCGGTTGCCTGGGTTTTGGTCAGGTCAGGGTGTGACTTGTACACCTGTCTGACCAGATGGGCTTTTGTCAGGGTCATATCAGACTCTCCATTATGTTTTTGTTTACAGATCAATTTATATTAATCACTGCTCTTAAGTTTCCAGTTCACGGTTTTTCACTTTCTTGTTACAGGATACGATTTGTTGAATAGCCTTGTCAATGGGAATTATTTGAGAAATGAAAAACTTTTCCTGCCGGCATATTGGCCGGCCCTGCCAAGATTTTCTTCAATTCGCAGCAGTTGATTGTATTTTTCCACCCGGTCACTTCTTGAAGGTGCACCGGTTTTGATCTGTCCCGTGTTCAGGGCAACAGAGAGGTCTGCGATGGTTGTATCCCCGGTTTCCCCGGAACGGTGGGAGATTACAGCAGTGTAGGCAGCCCGATGTGCCATCTCTACTGCATCTATGGTCTCTGTGATTGTTCCTATCTGGTTAAGTTTTATCAGGATGGAATTTGCCACCTCTTTTTTTATTCCCTCCTGGAGGATACTGGTATTGGTAACAAAGATATCATCACCAACCAGTTGAATTTTGCGGGCCAGTTTTTTGGTCAGTTTTTTCCATCCTTT
>CAZHPX010000331.1:0-2119 GCA_964534785.1 uncultured Desulfobulbaceae bacterium
CTGGTTACCGGAACCTCGCATAGCTCAAAAAAAGCTTCGAGTTTAGCCCGGACACTGGCACTGACAGTTATATCACAGTCAACAAAAAGTCCCCGGGGGTGGAGCCTGGCAAGATGAAGAGCCAGGGCGGTTTTGGCACAGAACGACTGGGCAAAGAACACGGTGGGAATGTCCGGGTTTACATGTGATTCCAAATCCATATCGGCAGGAGTTTTGTTTTCCATGCACCTTGTCCAGCCATAAACATGGGTGGTATCGGGAAATAGATTGAGCAGGCCCCAGTCTTTTGGTGGAACTCCCCAAAATCCTGCGGTTGGGGGGCAGGGCGGATGTTCTTTATTATCTGCGGGATCGGCTTCGCCCACGGAACCGGTAATGGCCGCCATTTTTTCCATGAGGGGCATTTCTGTTTTGCAAATCGGATAACCAGCCCCCCGGGTATCATTATTTCTGGTGCGGATAACCGGGATGTCAAGCATATTTTCAAGAATTGTTGAAACATGGAGGGCAGAGTCACATTTCCCGCTGCCGACATCAATATAGATTTTGTCTAATTTCAAGTGGATACAGTTTAAGACCACGGTTTTCAAGATGGCACAGTATACTCTGGGCAGGTAGGGTGCTGTTTTACCTATACCCATGGAAGATTGTCTGTTTTGTTGTTCCTGTGGTTCATCGAGGTCAATTATTTCGGCCTGTTGCCGGTTGAGTTCACGAATAATTGCCCGGGGCGGAATACCGACTATACCTGTTTTTTCCCCCATGGCTTAACAGTCTTCCCTGATAAGAAGAATTATACCGGTCAGGCCGACTATCAGGTGTATTGAAACTGCGGCAGAAATGGGGTTTAAATATTCTGCCCCAGCTAATGATTGCAAAACCCCCCAGGCTCCCCAGCATCCGAAAGCCATGCCGCAACTGACAGGGATGGCAAGCGACAGGTCTCGGCCCCAGGCCCGGTAAACAAAGAGCAACATGGGCAGCCCCATGAGAAGCAAAGGTATGCCAAGGGAAATATAGGAAATTCGGCCATAAAAATCAGTCAGGGCTGCATTTTTTTCTTCTGCTGTGCGGGTTTTGAGGGTTTCTTTATACAACTCTGTGAGGGAGAGTTCCATGGCACGGTATTCCGGCACAAAAAAATCAGTTGGCTGCTCAGGGAGATTAAAGTTTTTTTCTTTGAATATTTCAGTGCCGAACTGTTTGGAATTACTATCTCTGCTTTGTATCTGGCCATTATAAAGTGTCCAGATATTATCTTTCCATACAGCTTGCCCGGCAGTAATATTGAAGTTGAGTTTATAATCGTTGCTCCAGGAAGTATAGGAAAAAAACCGGAAATCGTTTTTTTTGAGATCCGGGCGGATAAACGAGTAAAATCCATCCACGCCGCGGTAGTAGAACCTGTCATTGCGTAAGATTCCTAAAGCCACCCGACCTTTGACATCCTGATGCCAGATTTTATTGGTACTGGCAATGGTCTTGGGGAGAACGAACTGGGACATGGTCAGCAGGAGGATGGTGGCTGCCAGGCCGCCGCCAATAATGGGAGTGATGATTTTTCTCAAGGGAATACCACAGGATTTCAGGGCAATCAATTCATTGGAATGGTTAAGTACCCCCAGGGTAATAACTCCGGCAAGGAGAATGCAGACCGGTCCCATCTGGTCAAGAATAAACGGGATATTAAGGAGAAAAAACTCAATGGCTAAGCTGATGGGTTTATCTTTTTCGGTGAAATCGTCAATTTTTTCAAAAAAATCTATGAGAGTGTAGATGGATATAAAACATGCCGACAGTATCAGGATGTTTTTGAAAAAAAGCAATGTTATGTATCTGGAAAGGAGATTCAAGGCGGTATAACTCTTTTAATGGTTTTTTTATTTTGTTGTTCAGGGGTGAATCATGTATTAAACTGCAGGTTGCAAGCTGCAAGCTCGGAGCTCGTTGCTGTTAATATAACCTGATTTTTTATTTATGTCCTGGCTGCGTAGGGATATTTTTCTTAAATATACAATGATAGAGCAAGAAAAAAAAGACATACCTTTATTGATTTCCGTTCCGGTTAGAGCCGAAAAACCAAGTCTATCCGATAACACCGCTGACCTTGACAGACTCT
>CAZHPX010000332.1:0-2106 GCA_964534785.1 uncultured Desulfobulbaceae bacterium
GCAGTCAAGCTTCGCTTGCCCGCACTGCACACGGTGCTGGTCAGCACCGCGATTAGTAAAGCAAATCAGGTGAAAATGAAATATTAGCCGAACATTTACTTTTAGAGTTATTTTTTGTCAAGGTATAATGGTAAAACCTGGATATTCGACATAAGCCCAAGCACAATCAGCACATACCGCTACAAGTGCTGTCAGAGCACGCCAGTTGCCGCTTAAATCGTTCCAATTATTATGTTAAGGGATAGTAACGAATACCAGAATGACGTAACAAGGAAAAACAGTTTTTTCTTGACAAAAACATTTCCGTTTTGGAGGGCCCAGCGGGGTTGCTGGTTATTTGACTTAAGTAATTTTCTTAAGCGAGAGGTTGCGTGGAGAGCGAAAATAAAGAGCAATCCAGGGCTGCACCTTTTCTTCCAATATCGTAAAGACTTTGTCGCGAAGTTCCGGGGTGGTGTAGATGTGCTGGAGTCCAAGTAACAAGGGAGGTCTGTCATCACGGGACTTGAGATCAATTATTAGATTGGCTATTGCTGCTGTTTTGCCTAACTTAAATTGTGGCTTTTGTATTAGTCTCATGGCATAATTGGGGGCAAAGATTTTAGTAATCGGTGTTTTTCATCACCTGAACGGTGCTCTATTTGCCGATAAGTATAGTACAATCAATGTCATAACACTACTATCTATAATTCATATTTAACACTTTAAATGGATTTTTAAAAAATCTTCGCTTGGATTTATGGCTACAAATTGATGTAATACATAAATAAATCACTTTCCGTTCGTAAACATTCGTATAAGCAGGCTGAGGCTGGCGAATTTTACATAAGTCCTATGTGAGGTCAGTCTGATCGTGCGAAGAGGTAGATAAGCGTAGACTCCGCGGGGTGCTGGTGAACGCTTACATATACAGGGGAAGTTTCAAGATTAATAGAAGGAGACACCTATATGAAAAAAAATATCAGGTTTAATCTGAGCAATAACGGGAAAAAACCGGAAATAGAGATCAATAAAACCACCGGTGAAAAATTTTGGCAAAGGCCTTATTTTAATTTTTGGTTATTTGTCATATTTATCCTGATTTCCCTCTATTTTTATCAGGGTCTCCAGCAGGTCAGGCAGCAATAAATTCCATACAGCGAATTTCTAACCATGGTAAAAAACCATGAAGTGGCTGAAGCTATCGTCACCGACAGGGCTATCACCGGTACATTGAGGATTATCGATGAAGAAACCGGACAACCCCGCCGTTTCATTACCGTACCTCTTTGGGATAAAGACCTGGCCATGCTCCTTGCAAAAAACGAAGTTACATATTCTGTCCGTAAGGATGCCGGCTGGTTAGCGAAATTTATGTTAAGCTGGGTATTGCCCCTTGGTATTCTGTTTCTTGTCTGGATGTGGATGGCAAAACGAATGGGTTCTATGGGCAAAGGGATGCTTAATATCGGCAACAAGGTTCATATTCATCCCAATAATCTGCCCAAGGTTACCTTTGATGATATAGCCGGGGCGGAAGAAGCCAAGCTGGAGCTTAAGGAAACAGTAGACTTTTTGAAAGATCCTACCCAGATACAGGAACTGGGCGGTCGGATGCCCAAAGGTGCTCTGATGGTGGGGTCCCCGGGAACCGGCAAAACCCTTCTTGCCCGGGCCGTTGCCGGAGAGTCCGGAGTCCCGTTTTTTTCCATCAGCGGTTCCGAGTTTATTGAAATGTTTGTCGGGGTGGGTGCGGCAAGGGTGCGGGAACTCTTTGAACAGGCACGAAAACACGCACCCTGTATCATTTTTATTGATGAGCTGGATGCCATCGGCCGTTCCCGGGGTATCGGCCCTGCTATGGGAGGGCAGGATGAGCGGGAACAGACCTTGAATCAGATCCTGACCGAAATGGATGGCTTTGATCCTTCCACCGGGGTGGTGGTAATGGCAGCGACCAACCGACCGGAAATATTAGATAAGGCTCTTCTCAGGGCTGGCCGTTTTGACCGGCAGGTCCTCATTGATAAACCTGATCTCAGGGAGCGGCAGGCGATTTTAAAGCTGCATGCCTCAAAGCTCAAGCTTGGTGATGATATTGATTTGCTCGTTGTTGCTCAGCGAACT
>CAZHPX010000333.1:0-2099 GCA_964534785.1 uncultured Desulfobulbaceae bacterium
CAGGAAAAGTACGGGTTTTTGAAGAGAGGCAAACGGATTCTTGATCTCGGTTGCCATCCGGGAAGCTGGAGTCTGTATGCGGCAGAGGTACTTGGCCCTAAAGGTGTTGTGGTCGGAGTCGATTTACAGGAAACAGATATAACTGGACAAAAACCGGGTGCGGAAATTCATTGGTTCCGCCATGATGTTTATGCTGATGAGCTTGTTGAAATATTGAAAAAACAATGGCCCGGCTTTCATGTAGTCTTAAGTGACATGGCCCCCCGAACCACTGGTAATCAGTATTCTGACCATCAGCATTCTCTCCGGTTGTCACGGCGGGTTCTTGCCCTTGCCCGGATATTGCTTCATCCCCGGGGAACTCTTTACTGTAAGGTTTTTCAGGGAGATGATTTTCCAGGCTTTGTCCGGGAGTGTAAAAAGCTGTTTAATAATGTCAAAATAGTTAAACCTGAGAGTTCCCGGCGGGAAAGCCGGGAAGTTTTTGTGCTGGGAAGAGAATATAAGCCGCCGGGGCAAATTTGATCAGCCGTTGTCCATCTTTGAAATATCTCCTATCCGCATAATTAATTCCCTCAACACCGAAAGCAGATTCAAACGGTTTCGGCGGAGGTTTTCATTCTCGCTCATAACCATGACCTCGTCAAAAAAGGTATCTACTGGTTTTTTCATTTCAAGAAATACTTCAAGAGCCTGATCATAGAGCTGTTTATCAATCAAGGACAGGGCTGTGTCACGGACATGGGTTGTAACCCTGTATAGTTCTTTTTCCGCTTTTTCACATAAAAGTTCGGTCTGAACTTCTGTTGCCCTGTTGTCTCTGGTGATATTTCTGATTCGTTTAAAAGAACCGGCAAGAATAATAAATGAATCCCGGCTGCGAATATTTGCCAATGCTTCTATCCGTTGCATGCAGTCAACAATATCATCAACTCCTCTTGTTGCTGCCGCTTCCACCACAGCCTGATCCTGTCCGGAGCTGATCAGTTCATTTTTAAAACGAAGATGAATAAAATCAAGCAGTTCTTCGACAACAGCAGCATCTGCAACCATGTTATCCTGATAATTATCCATTGCCTGTCCGATCAGATCCCCAAGAGAAAGAAAAAATCCCTGTCCCCTGATAATGTTGATCAGACCAATTGCCTGTCTACGCAGACCAAAAGAGTCTTTGTTACCGGTTGGTTTCTCTCCAATTGCAAAGCAGCCTGCCAGGGTATCTATACGATCAGCAATGCCGACAATGGCCCCAGTTTGAGTTTCAGGCAGGGTGGAGTCTGCCCGTATCGGCATGTAATGCTCGGCAATGGCTGTGGCCACTTCCTTTTTTTCACCATCAAGCAGGGCGTATTCACGACCGATAATTCCCTGTAGTGATGGAAATTCGCCAACCATTTCAGTGAGCAGGTCGGTCTTGGCAAGTTGGGCGGCCCGGATGGCATCCATCCTGATTTCAGGAACAAGCGTTTCTGCGAGCCAACCGGCAAGTTTGGTTATCCGCTTACTTTTTTCTGCCATGGTTCCCAGTTTTTGATGGAAAATTATGCCGGAAAGATCATCCATTCTTGCAGAGAGTTTTTGTTTTTTATCTTTATTGAAAAAGAACAGGGCATCTTCAAGGCGGGCACGAAGTACCCGTTCATGACCGTTAACCGCTGTTTTCTGATCATTAATGCGGGTATTATTCACTGCCACAAAGAGAGGCTGCAGTTCTTCTTTTTCATCAACCACCGGGAAATATTTCTGATGTTCACACATGGAAGTTATTAAAACTTCCCCTGGCAGTTGAAGAAATTTTTTATCAAAACTGCCACATACTCCCCAGGGAATTTCAACGAGATTGGTGACAGTATCGATCAGCTTGTCATCAAGAAGCGGTGTATAGCCACTATTATTTCCCCGGTTTGCCACGGCTTCCCTGACAGTCTTCATCACCATCTGTCGTCTTTTTTCAAGATCAGAAATAACAAATCTTTTTTCTAATTCTTCTCTATAGTTCTCCAGATTACGGACAGGGAAAAATTCTGGTGCCATGAACCTGTGACCACAGGTTTTGTTGCTGCTCTTTATATCCGCAACTCCCAGGTCGACAATCCCTT
>CAZHPX010000334.1:0-2078 GCA_964534785.1 uncultured Desulfobulbaceae bacterium
CTTTGAAGATGATAATATCGTTCATGTGGATGGTTCCATTGATCCGGTTCGGGATATGGAGGTTATCTCCATGGAACTTATCATGGCTGATCTGGAAACTGTGGAGAAGAGGCTTGCCAAAACCAGAAAACAGGCCAAGTCAGGGGATAAAAAGATGCTGGCTGATGCCGGTTATCTTGAGAAAATTCAGGCTGTTCTTGATAAAGGGCTGCCGGCCAGAAAAGCAGAGCCTGAAAATGAGGCAGAAGAATTTCTTGTCCGTGATCTATGTCTGTTAACCACCAAGCCGGTTCTCTATGTGGCCAATGTCAATGAGGATGACCTTCCCCATGGTAATGAATTTGTCGATGCCCTTCGCAGCCAGGCAGAGGCAGAGTCTGCCTCTCTCGTGATCATTGCCGGTGGGATTGAGCAGGAGTTGAGCCTTCTTGACAAGGACGAGCAGGTTGAATTTCTTGCCGATATGGGTATGGAAGAGCCTGGGCTTGTCCGGTTGATCCATGCCGGTTATGAACTCCTTGGTCTGATTACCTATTTCACAGTGGGAGAACAAGAAACCAAAGCCTGGACCATCAAGAAGGGAACCACTGCTCCCAGGGCTGCCGGGAAAATACATTCTGATTTTGAACGGGGGTTTATCCGGGCTGAGGTAATCAGCTATGACGACTATATCAGTTGCGGATCGGAGGCGTCAGCCCGTGACAAGGGGCTGATGTCTTCTGAAGGTAAGGAGTATGTCGTTAAGGACGGGGACTGTATCCTTTTTCGCTTTAATGTGTAATTACGAGCTGTTATGACATTTACTAAAACTATTTTTGTCAGTTCATTAAAGGACGGACAACGGGTTAACGATCTGTTTCTAATTGGCCGCAAGAGTCTTGCTGAAACCAGAGCCGGTAAGCCGTACCTGTCGCTTACGCTCATGGACAGAAGCGGTGAAATAGAGGCCAGGGCCTGGGACAATGCTCTCAGCCTTGACAAACTGGCTGGGGTTGGTGAGGTGATTGTCCTTCAGGGGCAGGTTAAGTCATATCAGAACCAGAATCAGTTTATAGTCTCCGGTATGGAGCTGGCAATTGCCAGCCAGGTTGATTTATGCGATTATATGCCGTCTTCTTCCCGTCCCTCTCAGAAAATGGCTGATGAGCTGGCAGGGTTGATTGCGACTCTTTGCGACCAGGGTCTGCGGGAGTTACTGGCAGTTCTTTTTTCAGGACAGACTCTGGCAGAGTTCTCTATTGCTCCGGCGGCAAAGAGAATGCACCATGCCTATCTCGGCGGTTTGATTGAGCATTCCCTCTCAGTTGCGGCAATGGCGGTGAAAACTGCCCAGCATTACCCAAACCTTGATCGGGATATTCTCCTTGCAGGTGCTCTTGTCCATGATATTGCCAAGATCAGGGAGTTCAGTTATCGCAGTGTACCTTTTGAGTATACTGATAATGGCAGGCTTCTGGGGCATCTTGTTCTTGGCGGGGAAATGATCAGGGACGCTGCCCGCGGGATAAAGGCGGAAATCCTGCCGACCAGACGGGTTGATGAGTTGATTCACCTTGTCCTCAGCCATCATGGTCGTCATGATTTTGGGGCTCCGGTTTTGCCCATGACCCCGGAGGCCATTCTTCTCCATTACCTTGATGATATGGATGCCAAGGTTAACTATATCGAAAGTTTAAGGAAAAAGCAGGAAGAGCCGGGCTGGTCTGATTTTCAACGCCCCCTTGAGAGATTTCTTTACCTGCAGCCATTGGCGGAAGAGGGTGAAATGGGTGATCCTTTTCAGGGGAGTTCATCCTGTAATCTGGATATGGAGGGTGAGGATAATAAACTTAAATGTGCAAAAAAAGATTCTGAACAGCGGCAGCAGAGTTTGTTTTAAAGGGGTGCAATATGAAAAAGTGAGAAAGTGAGTTCCTTTTTTTTGAAAAAAAACTGTCCTGATGCCAGGAGCATAGGGACTTAAGAAGTTATGTGATTATTTGCTCTGGTTCAGCGAGGAAAAGTAGACTTCATAATTCGACACTCCCTGTTCGACATTCGATATTCACATCTTACCAGTGAAAACAGAGTGATAGTTT
>CAZHPX010000335.1:0-2055 GCA_964534785.1 uncultured Desulfobulbaceae bacterium
TGGTGACACCAGTGCGGTGTCACCTTTCATCGGTTGCTCTTCCGGCACTCACCAGCTATAGAAGGAATACGGCTGAATAGACTGGTGAGTGCCGGATGGCGTTACACCGCACTGGTGCAACGAGGAGACTTAAAAAATGAATTATCAGCAAGCCTGGGACTTTCTCAATAATCTCCAGTTTTTCAAGATCAAACTCGGTCTCGATGCCATGAACTCGTTTATGTCTCGTCTGGGCAATCCTCACCGGGATTTGAAATTTATCCACATTGGCGGCACCAATGGCAAAGGCTCTGTGGGTGCAATTCTCTACTCAATTTTTACAGAAGCTGGTTTTAAGGTCGGCTTCTACACTTCACCGCATCTTACCTCTGTTCGGGAACGGTTCCGAATCGGCAACTCATATATTTCTGAAGATGATTTTGCCCGGCTAAACAGTAAAATTGTAACCATACTTGGCAAAGACCAGATAACTTATTTTGAATTCACCACCGCTCTGGCTCTTCTCTGGTTCAAAGAACAAGAGGTTGATCTGGCTTTGATGGAAGTCGGCATGGGCGGTCGTCTTGATGCCACCAACATTATATTCCCCATGGTATCAGTTATAACCAATGTATCAATGGATCATGAGGAATATCTTGGAGATACCATAGCAAAATTAGCAACAGAAAAGACGGGAATCATCAAACCTGATACACCCGTGGTTTCCGGTGCGGACACGGATGAGGCTATTGATGTCATAAGTGCCGCAAGCAAACAAAAGAATGCTCCGCTTTATTTGTTGGGGCGTGATTTTTCCGGTCAACGAACAACAGCCGGATACTGGGACTACACAGGCATAAGCAGCAATAACAACAACCTGCCTCTAAACTTGAAAGGTAGTTACCAGGTGGATAATAATGCCATTGCTCTATCTGCTGTGGAACTTGTCAAACCCCGTGGATTTGAGGTGGATGATGAAGATTTGCGGACAGGTCTTGGCAAGGTTCATTGGCCGGGAAGACTGGAAATGTTACAGAGCGGAACCGGCAATGCAGCAGACGGAGCTTTTGCTGTTAACCTTGAAAAAAGACAGTTTCTCTTAGATGGAGCCCATAACCCTGCCGGAGTAGAAGCATTACGCCTGGCTCTGGAAAATGAATTTTCATACGACAGGCTTATCCTGATCTGGGGAGCCATGGCTGATAAAGATATCAAAACCACTTTGGATATGATCGCTCCTCTTGCCGGGCAAATCATTTTCACCAGAGCTGAATCTGATCGTTCAGCCGACCCTGCACTACTCAAAACATTTCTTCCTGAAAATATACGCAAAATAGCAGAGATCAGAAAAACAGTTAAAGATGCTATTGAAGTTGCAGTAAACCTGGCATCAGCAAATGATCTCATCTGCATAGCCGGTTCCCTCTATCTTGTGGGCAGAGCCAGGCAACTGCTGCTGGGTGAGATTGTAGATGAATAACAGGACAATGAGTGATAACTTATTTTTCTTTAGTGGTTCGGACGAACAGTTTACCAAGGCAGAGCGAAGTAAAGCACGAAGTCTGCGTAAAACCCGCTGGTGGCAGCAAAAAACCAGCTCCGGTACCTGCTATTACTGCGGCGAAAAGGTCGGTTTCAAAAACCTGACCATGGACCATGTCATTCCCCTGTCAAGAGGTGGTCGTTCCAGTAAGGACAACCTTGTCCCATGCTGTAAAGAATGCAACAATAAAAAAAACAATTATCTTCCTGTGGAGTGGGAAGAATATATGGATAAACTGGATAACAAACGATAGTATCTAAAATTATTTACTGTATGCCCTGCAAAAACCTCAAAACAGTTCTTGAAAAAAAACACCATAACAAGTACAGCGTCCGCTAATTTTCTATACAAAAATATTAAATCTTTCCTGAAAACATTACCATCCGTAAGCGTTTTTTGCTGCTTGCAGGTATTAAACTTTTAAACAACTTTTTATATTTCCATAATGACTATACGGGCGGGTAGCTCAGCTGGATAGAGTGTCGGCCTCCGAAGCCGAAGGTCGTGGGTTCGAATCCCACCTCGCCCACCAG
>CAZHPX010000336.1:0-2042 GCA_964534785.1 uncultured Desulfobulbaceae bacterium
GTCATTTTCTGGAGATGATTTTTTGAAATTAAGATTGTTTCAGGGAGGTTAGGCAATTATCGTTGCTCAGAAATAGAGTAACAAAAAAAAGGAAGACTGCCATGCAGTCTTCCTTTTGCAAAATCTACAGAAAAAAGTTAGCCAGAAAAAAAGGTGAGTTCCCTGATCTTTTCTGTCCAAGCGGTTCCGGTTTAGACACAACCAGTCGGTTTTGGCAGACCAGCCATTTTACAGGCACCTTTACCTGGTCCAGACGGGAACAGTTCGTAGATTCGTTTCAGCGGATACCCGGTGGTTTTGGAGAGAATACGAACCATGGGGGCGATACCATTTTTCTTGTAATAATCCTTGAGGGCGTCGATAACTTTCTGATGTTCGTCTGTGATCTCGGCAATACCCTCTACACTCTTGACATAATCGACCCAGTCGTCATTCCAGTCGTCACCATTCAACAGGAATCCATCTTCATCTACTTCGTAGCTGTTACCGTTGTGTTCAATTGTTGCCATGCTGTATCCTCCTTGGACAAATGATATGGATTGGAAACTTATACTTATCTTGAAAGTCATAGATTTTCTACTATAAGGCTGGTTATTTGTCAAGCATGGTCGGCTTTTTTTTGAATGAATCTTCAGTCATTTATTTATAGGCGAGTATTTTTCATTTTTCACTGGTAACTTGTGCAAAAAATGAACATAATAGAACGTTTTGAAAATATTGTAATTTTAAAATGTCATCAGATACCTCTTGCTTATTTTCCTGCCATAATTACCTTTATATCTGCGGCAGGATAAATGTTTTCAGGGGATTTTTTATTTTTTGGGAGTCAGGAATTATGTTACGATTTATACGAAACCGTGCTCAGTCAATCTTTATTCAGGCTATAGTAGTTATGATAGCGTTGGTCTTTATTTTCTGGGGAGTTGGCACCAATATCACCGGTGACCGCAATGTTGCTGCCACGGTTAATAATGTGGAAATTCCTTTGCAGGAGTTTCACCAGGCTTATGACCGGGCTGTGGAGGGTTATCAGCAGCAGTTCGGAGGCCGGGTACCTCCTGGTTTTCTGGACGGAATCAACCTTAAAGGGCAGGTTATAAATCAGCTTATCCAGTCCGAGCTTCTTCGCCAGGGAGCAGAGAAAATGGGCATTGCGGTGGATGAGAATGTTATCAGGCAGGAAGTTCATGGTATGGCTGTGTTTCAGGAAGATGGTCGTTTCAGTCTTGATCTTTATAAAGCCATATTGAGACAGAACAGGTTAACCCCGGTTGCCTTTGAGGCTGGAATTCGGGAGGATATGCTGCTTGCTCTGGTCGCTGACGGGGTAGCTTCTTTTGCGTTTCTTACCCACACAGAACATGAAAAGTGGTTGTCTTTTTTTGGAGAAGAAATCAAGATTGCGGTTTCACCCTTCACCAGCTCTGGCTTTGAAGATGCCGTCGTCGTTGAGGAAGAGGCACTTGCTGCCTGGTTCGGGCAGTGGAAAAGTAATTATGCTTCAGATACACAAATTCGTTTGAAATATCTCTTTTTCCCGTTTGCTGATGATATGGATCAGGTTCAGGTGACAGATGAAGAGCTTAAAAGTTTCTTTGCAGAGAAAAAAGATAAATATTCCATTCCCGAACAACGGCATGCCCGCCATATTCTCTTCAAAGTTAACGAAGGTGATGATGCAGAGACCGTGAATCGCAGGGAAAAACAGGCCGAGGAAGTTCTGGCGATGGCCATGGCTGGTGATGATTTTGTCGAACTTGCCATGCGTTATTCTGCAGGACCCGCTAAGGGCAGAGGCGGAGACCTTGGTTTTTTCAGTAAGGGACAGATGATCGCTCCTTTTGATGAGGCTGTGTTTTCCATGGCGGCGGGAGAGGTGAGGGGGCCTGTTCGGACTGCTTTTGGTTTTCATATTATTAAGTTGGAAGAAATTCGACCTGCCCACACCCGTTCTTTTGCAGAAGTCAGAGATGAGCTGGCAGATATCTTAAGAAAAGAGGAAGCAAAAGGACTTACCTTTAAAAGAGGTGTTGCCGCTTATG
>CAZHPX010000337.1:0-2037 GCA_964534785.1 uncultured Desulfobulbaceae bacterium
GGTATTTCTCTGCCCGGTTATATAGTCCCTTTTGCATCCCGGGAAATGCCGGTAGCAAGGGGATGGGGAACCGGCGGTCTCCAGATTACCCTGAGCATAATCACCGAGAGAGATACCATAAAAGTCATTGACCAGGGGCGTGACGGCTCGGTTAATGCCGTGAATATAAGGGAGTTTATTGTCGCAACTACTGGTGTGTCTTCAACTACCAGAACCCGGGAGGCATCTCTTATCCAGACCAGGCACCGGCTTCCGGAGCTGCCGGTAAGCAAAGAGCAGACCCTCATCTTTCAGGTTCCGACCCCGGATGTCCTGACTACGGTGGAACCGGATACGGATCGGCAGAAAAAGATGCACGCCCACCGGGAATACTCAAAGCTATGGGTGCTTCTCTATGAAGACACTGCCCGTTTTGGCGATTCAAGGCTGGCAAGCCGTTATCCGGTGGAGATAAATGGTCATTATATCATGGACCCTTCCCCCATCCCCCGTTATGACATCCCCCGCCTTGATTGTAATCCCGCTCTTATGCTCTTTGGAGCGGGACGTGAGAAGAGGATTTATGCCATCCCTCCTCATACCAGGGTGAGGCCGATAATCTTCAATGACCGTTCTTTTCAGGTTGAAGAGTTTAACGGTTTAAAATGCAGTCGTTGCGGGGCGGAAAATGTGTTCCTTGATACGGTACAGGATGGTGGGGAGAGTCGTTATTATTGCAGTGACAGTGATTTTTGTGAGGAGATGAGAGAGGGTAGAGGTAGAGATAACCATGCTTCTTGATATTGAAAATTTAAGTAAAATTTATGGTGACCCCTGCGGCGGATGTATAGCATTAACCGGTGATGAACATGGTTCTGCCCTCTGTCCATGTTGTGATGCTGTGGTTGCGGTCAACAGGATTGACCTGCGGGTGGAAGATAACGAAGTTCTTGGTATTGTCGGGGAGTCCGGTTCCGGTAAATCCACTTTGCTCCAGCTTATTTATGGTGATGCCCCAGCCACGGCGGGGAAAATATTTTTCCGGGAAATGGTTGGCGAGCAAGGTGAACTGACAGATATTTTAAGCCTGAATATGATGGAAACGGTTTGGATGCGTAACACCATGATGGCGATGATCTACCAGAATCCCCGTCTGGGGCTTAACTTTCTCTTTTCCGGGGGTGGTAATATCGCTGAGAAGGTAATTGGAGCCGGGGAGAGAAGTTTTGCATCCATAAGAAAGACCGCCTGTCATTATTTTGAAAAGACGGATCTACCGGTGAGCCGAATAGATCAATGTCCGGACGCTTTTTCCGGAGGCCAGCAGCAGAGAATTCAAATCTCCAAGGCTCTTGCTGCCTCGCCCCGGCTCCTGCTTCTTGATGAACCGACAACCGGGCTTGATGTCTCGGTGCAAGCCCGGATTCTTGATATGATAAGGAGTTTGCAAAAGGAAATGTCGTTTGCCATGATCGTTGTTTCCCATGATCTGGGGGTAATTCGTCATTTAACCGATATAACCGTGGTCATGCGTAACGGTTCCATTGTCGAGCGGGGCTTGACGGATCAGGTACTTGAAGACCCGCAACATGCCTATACCCAACTACTTGTTTCTTCGGTTCTCTGATTATGAAAACTGCGACTGATTATTGTTTGTCAAACAAACTTCAGGTCATCAACCTTTCCAAGACCTTCACCCTCCATAATCGTGGGGCAGTGCTGATTCACGGGTTTTCTGATCTTTCATTTTCTCTGGAATCAGGTGAACTTCTTGCCCTGACTGGCCAGAGCGGAGCCGGTAAATCGTCGGTACTTAAAACCATTTATCGTACCTATCGACCGGGTGGTGGCAGGATTCTTTTCCACCTGAACGGGCAGACGGTTGATCTTGCCGCCTGCACGGACAGCGAGATGTTGGAATATAGGCTCTCTGATATTGGTTTTGTAACCCAGTTCTTAAAAATACTCCCCCGAGTATCGGCCATGGATGTGGTGGCTGCTCCTCTAATTGCCCTTGGCGAGGAGATAGAATCTGCAAGAGAGCAGGCAGCCGAACTG
>CAZHPX010000338.1:0-2020 GCA_964534785.1 uncultured Desulfobulbaceae bacterium
GCAATACCGTACCATGACTGAATAATTACAGATATCTAATCAGTTACACAAAAAACAAAACTACACCAAACCAATAATATTCCACCAGACAACAGCAACAGCAGTCATGGCTACCCAGCCCACAGGCATTGCTATCATACCGGCCTTGGTCAAATCAAGCGGCTTAAAATACCCAAATGAGTAGGCGACCACATTGGGCGGGCAGCCTATAATCAACAGGTAAGCAAAAGAAGTCCACATGCCCAGAACCATGGCAACAATAGTCGGATCCACGCCTTCCATTATCGCTATGGGAACAGCTATCGGCAGGATCAGGGCTGCGGCAGCCACATTGGCCATAAGGTTGGTCATTAACGAGGCAAAAACACCTATGGCGATTACTAATACCAGCCAGCCTCGACCTTCAAAGAGCGGGAAGAATGTGACGGCCAGAAAATCAGCGGCACCACTGCTGCCCATGTGCATACCAAGGGAGATACCACCTCCAAATACCAGGAAACAAACAGCCCATTCTGTTTTCTGATGGAGTTCCTTCCAGCAGATTAATCCCATAAAAATCGCAACAATCATAGCAACCAGAACAACCACCGAAGAGGGAATGCCATGGAATGTCTTTGTGAAAAAGGCGAGAAAGACTAAACCAATCAAATATAAAGCGTATTTTTCATGGAGACTGAAAGGTTTTTTGCTTTTTTCTTTTTCTGTCAGCTCTCTGAATTTCAAGTCCTTATCCGGACGGAACACCAAGTAAACCGCCAGCCATACAAGGGGAATACCAAGTACTGCCCCAGGAAAAGCATAGTACATCCATTCCACAAAACCTATTGTGTACTCACCGTTAGTGAGTTCTTCCAGAAACTGGGCAGAGACCATATTCCGGCCACCGCCAACCAGTGTCCCCATGCCGCCGACAGAGCAGCAAAAAGGCAGGGAAATCATTAAAAATAAACCGGTACGGCTGCCGGGATGAATCTTTGCTGCCCGCATCAAAGGTAACATCATCATAATTCCAGCGGCACAGGCTGCAATATCGTGCATGATGGATGATGCCAGACCCAGGCCCATACAGGAGACAAAAGAAAACCTTATTACATTTGTCCCCGAATAACCCAGAATATATCGTCCCAACCGATCGGTTAAACCAACATTTTCAGCGATAATGGCAAGCATAAGACAACCCAGAATAAAGAACACCACCGGGTTGGCATAACCGGCCCACACATCTCTGGGATCTCCAATGCCAAGTAGTATCATCCCCATACCGGACATGAGCATTACCAGGGGCAGGGGTACAGGTTCTGTGAGGAACAAAATTATCAGCCCCGCTAACAGAGCAAGATAAAGATGCCCTGTCTGGGGCAAAGCCTCTGGAGTTGGTAATGCATAAACTATCCCGCCGACAACAAATGCTGACAAAAACATCAACCCCTTTGTCCACATGGAGAACTTCTGGGTAACCAACTGTTCGGGATCAAGTGCATCAGGATCATGTATATCAATCTTTACTGGCCCATCACAGCTATCTTTGTTGTGTTTTTTATAATGATCTAAATCCATGGACAAACTCCTCCTTTAATAATGTAACCATTCCCCATGGATACATATATCCACGACAAGAAATATAAAAGTTAAAGCGGGTGCTTTCTTTATATCTATGCAACCAGGAAAATACAAATATATAAATTCCTACATGTTCCTGAAACGACCTGAGCATATAGATATGAAGCGACTAGATATGAAGCGACAGCATTAACTTTCACAAAACAGTTACTTCTTAATTAGCAATAGATGTCAAGCAAACAACCAATTTTCAAATGCAGATATAATTCCTCCTTTATTGTTGAAGGGATGCATGTCAAGCTGATTTATTTTGCTGCAATTTCACCCAAAACCTACACAATCTGTTTTTTCACAAAAAAAACAGGCTATTCAGCAAATACACCATGCTTGTCAACACCCCTTACAGATTATTCAGTGATATATCCTGTAACTGAAGTTTCCCACTTTTATTTTTATGGCA
>CAZHPX010000339.1:0-2018 GCA_964534785.1 uncultured Desulfobulbaceae bacterium
GGCTTATTTTTTTAAAGTGGTACGTTCTTTTTTTCATAATCGTGGTTATGTTGAAACAGATACTCCCTTGAGATTGCCGGTGCATCTGCCGGAGGCGGAAATAACTCCCTTTGCCAGTGAGTACTGGTGGTTACAGACTTCGCCGGAGCAATATATGAAACGGCTCCTGGCTCAAGGTAATGAGCAGTTGTTTCAGATCTGCCATTGTTTCCGTAAGGGAGAGATCGGCAGACTCCATGAACCGGAATTCACCATGCTGGAATGGTATCATGCTGGTTGGGATTATCATGCCATAATGGATGAGTGTGAGAGTTTATTAAAGGAAGTTACTGCCGCATGTGGTCATTTTTGTGGAGTGGGCGGGGAGGGGGAACTGCAACGGGACGGACAGAATATCTCGCTTTGTAGTCCCTGGCAGCGGTTGACGGTTAAGGAAGCGTTTTTGCGTTACGCAGACATGCTGCCCGCAGATGCCATGGCTGCTGATTGCTTTGATGAGTTACTGGTTGATAAAGTTGAGCCTGATCTTGGTTGGGATGGGCCGGTTTTTTTATATGATTACCCGGTGGAGCTTGGTTCACTGGCAAAACGAAAAAAAGAAAAACCGCATCTTGCCGAACGGTTTGAACTCTATATCTGCGGAATTGAACTGGCCAACGGTTTTTCAGAACTGGTTGACCCGCAGGAACAACGGCAGCGGTTTGCGGCAGAGTTGGGGCAAAAAGATGGTCAGCGTATTGGGGCAGTCCTGCCGGAAAAGTTTCTTGAGAGTTTAAACAGATTAGGTGATGCTGCGGGCATTGCCCTTGGTCTGGACAGATTACTGATGCTTTATATGGGAAAGTCCCGCCTTGCAGATGTTCTGCCTTTTCCCTATGCCGAGCTGTAATCCATTTTGCAGTTTAATTTTTAATCACTTCTGATGCCACCGCAGAGCACTTCTGATACCACCGCAGAGCGGTGGTACCAGGGAGATGAGGTACTTTACAGTTACTATTCTATTTTTTGCAAATTACCTTAAAAAAGGGTGTTGTTTTTCACCTTCCACCTGGATGAATTCCATATCGGGAAGTATAAGTGCTGTTAATTTGCCACCATAAACAGCTCCGGTATCAATACCTGTTTTGTTGGCCTGGACCAGCGGTTCATCAAAAGGGGTATGACCGAAAATAACCGGTTTGCCGAAGTCCCAGGAAGAGAAAATAAATGCATCTCTTGCCCAGAGGCACCATTGGTCATCCTGTTGGCTGAGGGGCCGTCCTGGTTGGAGACCGGCGTGGACATAAATGGCATGCTGGTCTTCATAAAGCATGGGGAGATTTTCCAGGAATGAAATATGGGCGGGGGGGAGGATGGTCTGGATATTTTCTTTTTTTTCAGTTTCAGGATTAATACCATAACTGTTCAGGGTCTGTATGCCCCCAACCTGAAGAAAAATTGAATGTTCGGTGCCAATAAGGTAATTGTAGAACATGAGTTCATGGTTACCTTTAAGAAAAATTGTTCGGGGATGTGTTTTTTTCAGGTGGAGAAGAGTATCTATGACCTGTCTGGAGTCCGGGCCGCGGTCAACGTAGTCACCAAGAAAAACAATTGTTTCAGCCATATCTATTACTTTATCCAATAACCGGATAAGTGAGATATTACAGCCGTGAATATCGCCTATTATACATGTTTTCAATGGATTGTTTCAAATATTTGATTAGTGTTTTACGAACGGGCTATAAATGCTTGGGTGCAATACAAAAAAGTGGCACCAGGTGGACTGCCAGGTGCGACAAAAAGTATCAACCTTGCCCATGATACCCTAAAAAACAGCGAGTGTCCCTTTAATCTGATCAAAAATCAGGTTAACTGGGTATCCGCTTGCCTCCAGTAGCCACAACATGTAGTATACCTGCCATGTATTTTGATATGGAGGGGCAGGTTCTGCCCTAATGTCACCGCCGCCCTGCCCTGATGACACCAGTGCGGTGTCACCTTTCATCGGTTGCTCTTCCGGCACTCACCGGCTATTG
>CAZHPX010000340.1:0-2011 GCA_964534785.1 uncultured Desulfobulbaceae bacterium
TATATCAGCCTTTGGCTGCAGATAGCGTAGACTTCGAACTATTCTGTCTTCTGTCCTCTGATTTCTGTCCTCTGATAAAGGTAGGGGAAAATGATAATGGAAGTTTTTTTTATTGAATCGCCGGCAGATATGGTTCGTTTTGGTGAGGCATTGGCGGGGGTGCTTATACCCGGTGATGTGCTGCTTATGGACGGTGATCTTGGGGCAGGGAAGACCACGCTTACCCAGGCGATTGCCGGTGGTCTTGGTGTCGGTGCGGATTACCCGGTTACCAGTCCTTCTTTTTCTCTTCTTCATGAGTATCAGGGCCGGTGGCCCTTGTATCATCTGGACTGTTACCGGCTGGGTGGCGAAGATGACATTGAGGCTGCCGGATTGTCTGAATATATAGGGAAAGATGATGGTGTCTCTGTTGTCGAGTGGGCAAAACGGCTGGGCCGGCTTGCTCCTGCCGGAAGCCTTCATATATTTCTTAAGGGTGCAGGAGCAACCAGTCGGGAGGTTATCTGCCGGGGGGATGGGAAAAAATGGGCTGAGCGGCTTACCTTGATCAAAAAAAGGTTTGCTGATTTCAGAGAAAAACCGGCAGGAAAGGATAACTGATAGATGGTGAAAAATAAAAAACAGAAAAATGGATATATTTATTGCCAGGCAGCCAATATTCAATCGTCATAAAAAGCTCTATGCCTATGAACTGCTACACCGGATAAGCGGAGAAAATGTGTACAACAGTTTTGATGGTGATCGGGCTACTGCAAATCTGCTGATTAACACTTTTCTCAGCATTGGCCTGGATAAAATAACCAGCTCTAATAAGGCATTTATAAATTTTACCGAACAGCATCTCCTTGAAGGTACTGCCCTGGGGTTATCGCCGGACAACATTGTTGTTGAAATTCTTGAGCAGGTTCCAGCAAGCCCTGAGATAATATCAGCCTGCAGAGGGTTGAAAGAGCAGGGATTTACGCTTGCTCTTGATGATTTTGTCTTTACTGACGGCATGGAACCTCTTGTTGAACTTGTTGATATTATAAAAATTGATTTTCTTGAGCAGAATCTGAAAGAAATTGAGGATCAGAACAAACATTTTAATAAAGGTCATAAATTGCTTGCTGAAAAAATAGAGACCTATGGACAGTTTACCGCTGCTCTTGACATGGGTTTTGATTATTTTCAGGGGTATTTTTTCTGTAGACCGGAAGTGCTGATTAGAAAAGATATCTCATCATTAAAAGCAAACCTGTTATCCCTGCTCGCTGAAGTAAACAAAAAGGAGTTCAGCCTGGCAGCCGTGGAGAAGATGATTGGAGTCGATGTCTCCATTTCTTACAAGTTGCTGCGTTATATTAACTCTGTCTATTATTTTTTGGTCACTAAGGTGACCACCATTGGTCGTGCTTTAAATTATCTTGGCGAATCCGGAACCCGCCGCTTTGTTTCTCTTGTCGCTGCTTCTGAACTCTCCTCTGATAAACCCCATGAATTGTTGAGAACATCGCTAACCAGAGCCCGTTTTTGTGAGTTGCTGGCCAGACATAGTCCCCAGGGATATGATCCGGAAGAATTGTTTTTGATGGGGTTGTTTTCATTATTACCTGCCATGCTGGACATGGAGATGGTGGATATTATGGAACAACTGCCTCTATCGACATCGGTTGCAGGCAGCTTGCTGGGCAGGGAAAGCCCTTATACTCCCTATCTTGAAGTTGTTTGTGCTTATGAGCAGGAGGGCTGGGGGAGCTGGCTTGGGTGTTTGAAAATAATTGATATAAGTCCCCGGGAGATAAGCACGATATATCTTGAAGCGATACACTGGCCTGATTCGTTTATTGCTGTCGGATGAGTTATGTGATTGGTTACATGGTGAAAATACTGCCATTATTTATTTCTTGTCTCCTGACCTCTGATTTCTGATATGCGTAAAGAAAAAGATTTCTATTTTCATAAAGCAAAAAAAGAAAAATACCCTGCCCGTTCAGTATATAAGCTTGTCGAGACTCAGGAAAAGTAC
>CAZHPX010000341.1:0-1994 GCA_964534785.1 uncultured Desulfobulbaceae bacterium
ATATCTGCAAACTCCCGCCCATAACCAAAGGTTCCGGAAGCGGTCATAACCGGATTGGCCAGCTCCATCCCACCAATATCAACGGATAAATCAACCGATCCATTGCCTGATTTATTATCTATTTTTCCCATACAACCTCTCCGGCGGCAAAAACCGGGCCCTTCAAACAGACATGAATAAACCTGCCATCAACCCCGGAAACCGTACAGCCAAGGCAAGCCCCCAGACCACAGGCCATATGGGTTTCCAGAGAAACAAAGCACTCCACCCCGGCTTCCATGGTTTTTATGGCTACGCCCTTCATCATCGGAAAAGGACCGCAACTATATACCCGCTTTATTTCTCCTGAAACCAAAACCCCGTCAAGCAGCTCTGGAACAAAACCATGATGACCAAGGGAACCGTCATCGGTGGCAGTTTTAACTGTATAACCAAGGGTGCTGAATTCATCTGCAAACAGTTCAAGCTCTTCACGGCTGCGGGCACCAAGCAGAACAATATCGTCTGCTGTCCCCTGCCTGTGGGAAACCCTTTTTTCGGCAAGATAGTAAAGCGGGGCAATCCCCATGCCGCCGCCAACAATACATATACTACCATCCCAATCAAGCGGGAAACCAAAACCAAGCGGACCAAGACAATCAATAATCTCTCCACTTTTCATTTTAGCAAGCAGAGCGGTTCCCCGGCCAACCACCTTGAAAAGAATCACCAGCATACCACCTGCTGTAATCTTGTGAATGGAAAAAGGCCGGCGGAGCAGCGGGTCAAACCCATCTGCGACACGAACCATGACAAACTGCCCCGGAGCTGCTGCCCTGGCAATTTCAGGAGCTTTTACGGTCAGGCGGAAAATATCGTTACCGAGAGACTCGTTGCTTATTAATGTTGTTTTTTTATGGAATTTAGGCATGAAACAATACAGTTATCAGAGGACAGAGGACAGAAGCCAGAAAATTATCCTCTGTTGCCTATAGGTCAAATTAAGGATTAAATTAAGCTTTCTTTCTTGCCAAATCCGGTGAGGTTGCCTAAAATGCAGAACAGTTCGTGTTTCTTATTCCTTACTTTTCGTAAAAACTTCGCTCTACGGTGGTGTCTTGGATGTTGTGCCGACTTGCAACATACTGTATATATAGTCGTGAACCTCCACAATCTCCGCCACTATAACAGAGAATCCCAGCATGGAAACCATTTTTTCTATATCAGCCTTTCTCTTTGGCATCGCTGTCGGCTCTTTTCTAAATGTCGTAATTCTTCGCCTCCCGGACGAAAAACAATCCATTGCTTTTCCACCATCCCATTGTCCGAAATGCTCCACTCCCCTCCATTTTTATGAAAACATACCCATCTTGAGCTATGTTTTCCTCAGGGGGAAATGCCGTACATGTAAAGAAAAAATATCAATTCAATACCCGCTGGTCGAGCTTGGCATGGGTTTACTGGCAACAGCTCTCTTTCTAACATTTGGTTTTGGTTTTGAATTATTCTTTTATTTTGTTTTCTCTGCAGCCCTGCTTGCCATCGTAGTTATAGATATATATCATCAAATTATCCCTGATAATATCAGCCTGCCGGGGATTGTGATTGGCTTTGCCGGTTCTTTTATGAACAGCACGGTTAGCTGGCAGGAATCAGGTCTGGGGATTTTATTGGGCGGCGGGGTACTCTATGCCATCGCCCTTGGTTATTATCTCATAACCAAACGAGACGGCATGGGTGGAGGGGATATAAAACTGCTTGCCATGATTGGTGCTTTTCTCGGCTACCAGAGCCTACTCTTTGTTATTTTTGCCAGCTCATTAATTGGTTCAATCGTTGGCATCGCTGCCATGATCAAACAGAGAAAAGGCGGTCGAACCCGTATCCCATTTGGCCCTTTTCTTTCCGGGTCAGCATTGTTATGGTTATTTTTTAATGAACAAATTTTCAGATTATGGGATATTTACTTAACTATACTTCAATTCTAGCCAAAACTATCTTTAAAAATATAAATG
>CAZHPX010000342.1:0-1967 GCA_964534785.1 uncultured Desulfobulbaceae bacterium
GACATTCCCTGTTCGACATTCGATATTCACATCTTACCAGTGAAAACAGAGTGATAGTTTACCTCTTTTTGTTATCACTTTTTTGTATTGCACCCAAGCAAGAGAAAGGCAATAAGGCAAAAGTATTTTATCACCTGATATTTTTCCTGCGAACCAGCATGGTTGAAAAATAATGCAGTTCCTCCCCCACAGCCGCCCGGACATCGGGGTGAATTTTCTGGTCATCCATGCCGCACCTCTCAATCAAAACCGCATTTTCGCATAAATCAAATTCGTCAAGCATGGCGACTATCCGCTCCATGCTGTGAAACACCTTCATAATAACCACCACATCACTGTTCCTGAAAATTTCCCGTAACCGGTCATCCTCAAAGACAGCCGGAATAATCGAAATAATATCATCCCCAAGACCAATGGGGGTCAAAACCTGAGCTGAACATCCGGACATGGCGGTGATACCGGGAATAACAGATACATTTATTTTCGGCTCCATTTTCTGTAAAACCGCCAGCAGGTAAAAAGCCGTGGAATAGAGAGAAGGGTCACCAAGGGTCGGGAACGCCACATCAAAACCTTTGTCCAGGTATGTCAGCACAATCTCTGCGGCTTTTTGCCACTTATCCTCCACCTCCGTATTTTGTTTTTGACCAAGATGAATTTTCTTCATGGGAAAGAGTAGTTCAAGTATGGTTTTCCCGGAAATATCAACTTTGCCGCCGGCAATCTGTACAGCATTGCTATTGCCGTTATTTTTTGCTTTGGGAGCAAGCCAGATATCTGTTCGTCCAAGGACATCAACAGCCTTGCAGGTCATCATCTCCGGATCTCCAGGTCCTACTCCCACAAGGTATAAGCGGCCTTTTTCTATGCCTGCCATCATTTCTTTCCTGTTATTATGGTAATTGGATTAAGGGGTGCATCAGTTCCATCCATTTCTTTCCTGACCACGGAAACCGTCCTGATTCCCACGGCAAGACCCAGCTTTTTCATAATTTTCGGGGCTGTTTCAGCGGTTTTTTCAAGTATGGCACTCACCACTATTAAACCTTCCGTTTTCAGGTTATCTGCACAATAATTAATAATTTCTTCGAGTCTACCGCCGCTGCCCCCGATAAATATCCGCTCAGGAGCCGGAAGTCTTCCCAGGGCTTCCGGGGCTTCACCTTTAACAAGTTTAACAGTATAACGATTACATGTGGATATATTGCTAAGAATATTTATTTGTTCTGCCTGTTTTTTCTCCACTGTGTAAATTTCCAGTTCCGGAAATATTCCTGCTGCTTCAATGGATATGGAGCCGGAACCACCGCCCACATCCCAGAACACCCCCTGAGCCGGCAGCCGCAGGCAGTGAAGGATAACCGCCCTTATTTCATCTTTACTGATCAGGCCACGGGAGTGTCTTATTTCTGTTTGCCGCAGACCAAATACCGGAACCCCGGCAAAAGAATCAATATTCTGTTCAATTAACATCATATTAAGTGGTGCAAATTGTTGTCTGATGGTTTCGTGGAGGTTTCCCTCAAACAATCGTTCACTGGCAAGACCAAGATTCTCTGCCACTCTAATTCTGATATTTTCTATTCTCTGCTTTTGCTCATGGGTAACAAGAACTTTGTGAATAATGGCAGCTATCTTATCCGGGCGGTTATGATTATCGGTAAAAAGTAATGTTTTGGAGCTGTTGAGAATCTGCCCGATAAAAATTCCTGGACTTCTGCCATGGAGACTTAAAACAGTTAGTTTATCCCAGGCCACCCTGAACCTGGCACAGGCAAGTTGAACCGCAGATAAAGCCGGGAAAATATGGACCCTCCCTGCTCCAAAGCGTGAGATAAGATTATTGCCAATTCCGAAGAAAAGAGGATCACCTGATGCCAAAACTCCAACATGAGTTTGTTTCAGAAAGAGCTCAACCCTGTCCATCATTTCAGCTATTGGGGTGATGGGAATTATCTCTGCCTGAA
>CAZHPX010000343.1:0-1955 GCA_964534785.1 uncultured Desulfobulbaceae bacterium
AGATTCGATAGAGGTAACCATCCGGAATTTCTTAACTAGCTGAAAAGATGGATATGCCTGTCCGTGAGGCCGTTTCAATTACCAATACCATCATCGAGACAATGAAAGACTCATTAGCTGACAACCAACATATTGAGATCAGAGGGTTCGGCAGTTTTATAATTAAAGAATATAAATCTTATACCGGTCGAAACCCAAAAACCGGTGAACAAATCAAGGTCTCCAGAAAAAGTCTGCCATTCTTTAAAGTGGGCAAAGATCTTCGCGAAAAGGTCAATCAAAACTGTCAGCAATAACTGCCTGGCAGAGATTTTGCTTTGCCCCTTTTTTCTGTAAAGTTGTCATTTTCTGCATCATGTAAAGATAAAAATTTACGCTGCGAATGGCCTGTTTTTCCATGATGGTAACCGTTCACAGTTATCAGTTTACGGTTGCCAGTTAAATCATCCTGATTACCACTGAGACTCTTTAAAGTTAGCTGAGGATCGGTGGTAATCAGGTATTTTTTTCAAAGAATAGCATTTTCCCTCAATCTTTGTAATTGACTAACCTTTGGTAATGCCCCCAACCAGGTCATAAATATGGGCTTCACTGATATAAACCGGCACTATATCCCCGGGGCTGGCCTGGCCATCGGTAATATAAACGCATCCATCTATCCCCGGGGCCTGGTACCTTGTTCGTCCCTCAAGAAGCAGGTCTGTCTCTGAACTTAAACCTTCCACCAGCACCGGCTCCACCCTGCCGGTAAACTTTTTTATTTTTTCTGCACTGATACTCATCTGAACATTCATTATCCTCTGGTAACGGAGTTCCTTCTCATCGTCGTCAATTTTATCCGGAAATCCATGGGCGGGACATTCTTCCTCGTCCTGATACTGGAAGACCCCGACATGATCCAACTGCCAGCTCTCAAGGCGTTCAACAAGCAGGTCAATGTCCTGGGCAGTCTCTCCGGGAAAACCAATTAGAAAGGTAGTTCTCAAGGCACAGTCCGGCAGATAGCTCCTGACCATGGAAATAAGATTATCCAGCTCCTTAAGCCCATAATGACGATTCATCATCTTCAAAACCCGGTCACTTACATGCTGAAAAGGTATATCAAGATAGGGAACTACCCTTGGATATGCTGCCATTAACTCAAGCAAATCTTCGCAGACTGTTGCAGGGTATAGATATAAAAGGCGAATCCATGGTATATCGGTCGAAGATACTAAACGCTGAAGAAGGAGAACAATATCTTCCCCTTCATCAAGATCATTACCATAAGCCGTTAAATCCTGGGCAATCAGGTTAAGTTCCCGCACACCCTGGTCAGCAAGCCGCCCTGCTTCAGAGACAAGATCATCGACACGACGGCTGCGAAGTCTCCCCCGAATAGAAGGAATCAGGCAATATGAACAGCGATTATCACATCCTTCATTAACTTTCAAAAAAGCCTGGAAAAAATTTCCTGACAATCTGCGGGGAGTTGCCGAGCTCATCAGGAATGATGGTTCAGACAAGTTAAAAGAAGGCTGCCTGCCGGCCATCATTTCTTCAATCAACCTGTCTATTTCTCCAATCCCGTCAATTCCGACAAATAAATCAACTTCCTCCAGTTCCCTGACCAGTTTTTCGCCATACCGCTGGACAATACAACCGGTAACCACCAGTTTTTTATCAGATGAGTGCTGACTATACTCTGCAAGTCTCAGTATCTCATCAACAGCTTCTTCCACCGCCAGTTGAATAAACCCGCAGGTATTGACAAGCAGAAGGTCTGCATCGGCAGGGTCTTCAACCACGATATACCCTCCATTCTCAAGCAATGCCAGCATCACCTCAGAATCGACCAGGTTTTTAGCACAGCCAAGACTGACAAGATGCATTGTTTTCTGTTTATCCATATTCACTGCTCTCAGAACTCCTTACTTGGGAGTATAGGACCAAGCTCGCTTTTTTCTAAACAATCC
>CAZHPX010000344.1:0-1942 GCA_964534785.1 uncultured Desulfobulbaceae bacterium
TTCTTAGTTGGAGGTAAGCCAAGCCGATCAGTTAGACGACAGGTATGCTGGGCGGTCTGATAGCCTTTAAGAAGGAGTGCTGCCGAATATTTACTTAAGTTGTCACAGGAAACCTGATGTATAACCACTTGCAAAGATGGGCTTTCACTCCGGTTGAAAAAGAACGGGGACACCACAGAACAGCACGGGCAACCATCCGGATACTGCTCATTCTCGGCCATGTATTTTCCAAGGTTGACATTCCCATGCGTGCCTCGGCCCTGACCTTTTCCATCATCCTCGCCATGGTTCCCATGCTGGCTCTCAGTACCGCTATTCTCAAAGGACTCGGCAGTGACAACTACCTGCAAATTGCAGCTCATCGACTGCTTGATCAGATAGAACCTGGAGAGGAAAGCGAGAGCAAAGCCTTGACCAGCCATCTTCGTAATGGTCTTGACACTATATTTTCTTATGCGGACAAGACAAATTTTACTGCTCTTGGTGCCTTCGGTATTGCTGGACTGCTTGTGGTCGTTCTGATAATGATGAGTAATATTGAAGCCACCATGAACGCCATCTGGCACAGCAGGAAGAATCGGCCGCTGGGAAGAAAAATCATGGATTATCTGGCTCTGCTCATCCTCCTCCCCATATCACTCAATCTTGCCTTTGCCGGAGATGCGATACTTCACAGCCCTCAGATCATGAGTTATATCAATGCAGTCATCCCTTCGGAATGGGCAATTAAAGTGATTTTCAAAGGATTACCGTTTCTCTTTATCGCTGCCAGCCTTTCTTTCATGTATCAATTTTTTCCCCATACAAAAGTCAAACCCCAGGCTGCCTTTACCGGAGCTATATTTGCGACTTTATGCTGGTTTATTGTCCAACAGGTTTATATAACTCTCCAGATTGGCGTTGCCAACTACAATGTTATTTACGGCTCCTTTGCCACCGTCCCGCTTTTTTTGATCTGGCTGCATCTCGGCTGGATATTTCTTCTTCTCGGATCAGCCCTGGCCTTTGCCGTCCAAAACCGAAACAGCTACAGCCCGCAGATTGCGGGTATTCATACCTTTTCACCAAAACAACAGCTCCAGCTTGCCTATGATATCATGACAACCGTTTATAACGATTTCAGCCATAAACGCCCGACAGCCATGAAGAATCTCACAATAAAAACAAATGAACAGGAAGTCGCAGCCGTAACAAAAAAACTGATAAAGAATGGCTTACTGTACAGGGTTGGCGACAAAGAGCAGGCAATTACCCCGGCCCAGCCTCCGGAAAACATAGAAGTTAGAGATATATTAACAGCTATACTTGGCAGGGAAACAATCAATTCTCCTGGTGGTGACTTTACTGAAACAGTTTTATCAGCCGCCAACCAGTCTGTACGGCCGCCTGTTTTTTCACCTGATGAACCGGTTCAAGTAATAAACAGGCACCAAAATGCGGGCGGTTATTAACATAGATCAGCCTGATACTCCATACAAAGCCACTGCCCTGACCCGCTCACGATAACCGCTCAAATCGTCCTGCCATGAGTCCTCAAGTTCATTGACGGGAACTCCCTGCTCAATTCCTTTGCGAATTTTCTGATCACCTATAATCATGTCCATGGGGAGTTTGTCAAACTCATACTCGTATGGAGGTTTTTTATATGCAAACTCGTCTGGGTAAAGCCGCATAATTATCTGCAGCAGGGCAAGGCTTGTCCTGTAGGGACGAAATTTACCGACATCGGTAACATGGAGCTGAAACCCACGGCAGAACCGGTTAGCCCATTTTCCGGAAGTCGGTTCAAATTCAAGGGGCCGCAACAGGCATCCTGCCAGCTCATCCCCCTCAAGTCCGTTTACAATCTCCCCAAAATCCCAGAACGGGGCTCCAAACAGCTCAAAGGGCATGGTTGTCCCCCGCCCCTCGGAGATGTTTGTCCCTTCCCAGATTACCTGAC
>CAZHPX010000345.1:0-1938 GCA_964534785.1 uncultured Desulfobulbaceae bacterium
TTGAATGGACTGGTGAGTGCCGGAGTCTAAGAGAACGTCACACCGCAGAGCGGTGACACCAGGGGTACCTGTCCCCTGGAACCTGTCCCCTGCCACCTGGCACCACAGCCCGGTAGTATTTTTCCGGTCCCATGACCTTCAACAATGCCACGGTGAGTAATTCCTCGTTAATCTCGCCATCAGCGGAAAACAAATTCTGCAGTCTCCCCCGTCCCCCGGCTTTCTGGATAATCCCCGGAGTCAAGACTTCGCCCATGGAGGAAACCATACAGCCCTCTGGTCCCACATTGAGAAACAGTTCATACCCCTCTCGCAGCTTTATAAGGGCCTCACCCACATAAGGTCCCAGTTCACCGCAAGGCAGCAGGGTTGGCATGATGGCTCTGGCTTCTTTAAGGATAACACGGGTTGGTTCCGGCATGGCAACTCCGGCGGCCCGGTAAAGCGGCCACGCCAACACCATCCTTAACAGCCACCGCCCTTTTTTTGCCGCAGTCATTCGCTTGTACAGCTCTTTAAGCTCCCTGACTGATTCTTCACTGTTTTCTGGTTCCTGCTGCGATTGCTGGGCATCAAGAAGAGCAGCTTTATATTCAGCCACAGAGATTTTTTCTTCAAGGAGATATTCCAGGTAACTCCAGATAGGCGTGCAATGCAACGAAAAACGCTGAAATCCAAGAGTAGTAAGGAGCAGGCGGAAAATCTCTTCGGCCTGAGCAACCCGCATATAGGCCTCACCGTCTATATGAATTTTCATCTGTTTGCCCGTATTCTGCCGGTTTTGCGGGCGAATCCATTTTTTTGAAAACTTTTCCAGTTCCCGCTGTAATCCCCGCTGGTGAAAACGATAAGCCAAATATTTAATCACGATGCCCGCCCATGGCAATTGCCCAAAATGCTTCGCAAACCAGAGATCGCCTTTACCAGGTTCAATCTCCTGCTCGAGAAATTGATAAATATTCTTTTTCATCTGCAGATGGTCATGAACCATCTGTTTATATTCATCATGGTCTCTGCATCTACTTCCGGCTTCAAACAACACGGATTGAAACAATCCCTGGAGAATAACCCCCTGAAACATGCGCAGCATGGCCCATTCTTCAAGGCCGACATCAAACCCTTCTCTTTCCTCAGCCACCATGAACTGCAAGAGGAAATCCCTTGCCGGCTCTCTACAGCCATTACAATCTCTATCTCCATCAGTATCAGCCATGGGACCGAATTTCTGCCAGGCAAAGAGTTTGTGTACTTCGCTGTACTGCCCCTGGCGGCATGGTCCCAACCCCTTGTTATTAAAGACAAGGATTCTATTTTTATCGCTGACCATCGGATCATCGCCATCCTTGCGTCTGGTAAAGTCTTCAACTGCTCGAAGAATATCTCCGTAAACCGCTGCCAGAGGAGCACAAACCGAGTCTCCGGTAATCTGTCGTCCCTCCTTGATCAGTTCCTCAAGGTCAAAGGACTCGTCGTTATAAATATCAAAACAGACGAACCCTGCCCCCCGCATGATAGAACTAATTGTCCGGTTATCCCCCAGGGTGGGAAAATAAATGACATCTTTTTCTTTGTCTAACTTTCTGGAATTAGCAAAATCATCAAGAGTTCCGATCTCGAACGGTTCACCATCTGCCCCGATAAGCTCCCCGTGTAACCCCGACTCCAACTGCTTGATGTAAGTATTCATCCGGTTTTCAAGATGGGCGAGTTCCTTGACCACTGCATCTGACTGAATAAGCAGAAATGGTCGTTTCTTCATGACCTCCGCCGCAACCGGAGCGATGACAGTATCAGGGCCGCAACGAAAAGTGGACACCTGGACAACAGGAATCAGCGTCTCCGGTGAGCCGGTCTCAATTAAACGCAACAATTCCTTCAAACGAGGATGACGGAGCCGTTCATGGAGACGACGATTGGCGATTGCGGCAATCACAGTCA
>CAZHPX010000346.1:0-1926 GCA_964534785.1 uncultured Desulfobulbaceae bacterium
GGATAAAACTATCTCGTCTTTACCCGACACTTGATAGTTGACATGACAGTAGTCTTAAATAAAAACAACGACCCATGCTGAAACTGGTAATCTTTGACTGCGACGGAGTTATGTTTGACTCACGGGAAGCCAATCGTACCTATTACAACCGATTACTGACCAACTTTTCCTGCTCTCCCATGAGCGAGGATGAAGTCAACTTTATCCATGTTCACAGTGTGGATGACTCAGTCTCCTATATTTTCCGCCATTATCCACAGGTAAACAAGGCGGATGTCAACCGCTATCGAGCCGGACTTGATTATGGTGAATTTATTCCCTGGATGCGGGAAGAACCTGATCTGAAAGAATTTCTCAAGTGGCTTAAACCACAGTACCATACCGCCATTTCAACCAATCGTACCACCACCATGCCCCTGGTCATGGATATCTTCTCCCTTAACCCATGGTTCGATAAAGTCGTTACCGCCATGGACACCCGTCAGCCAAAACCTGACCCGGAAGCACTCCATATTATTTTAAATCATTTCCAGCTTAAACCCCGGGAAGCCATTTTCATCGGTGACTCAGAGGTTGACAGAAAACACTGTCAACCTCTTGCCATTCCCCTGATAGCTTTTAAAAATCCAGCTCTTGATGCGAATTACCATGTCCGTAATTTTATGGAAATACCAGAGCTTACCCCTTTTAAACCGTAGAAGACAAGGCATGCCTCATCTCCACCTCAAAAAACTGCCCCCTGATTCTCAACAATCGACCTCATCCATTCGTTTAAGACCTTCCATCAACATCATCATGAAATCACCAATTTCTTCCGATTTTTTCATGGATTCCGGCAATCCGGGAAGAAAACGAAAATATCCTTTTCGCTCAGCAAGCATGGCATAAATTGCTTCCCGATTATCCAGCTCCTCATAGCGGGCAGCGATTACAGCTCCTTCACGAAAGGTTATCCTTGCTGTACCACCTTCCATATCAAGCAGCAGTTTACCTGTTTTCTGGTGCATATGGAAAACCTGGAGCAGTTCTGCCGGCAGAATTGCATCAATACGGCCGCTGACAACCGGTTCTCCCATATCCACCTCATGCCCCGCCGGCAGTTGACGCAACTGAAACTTAATCAAACCGGTACATCCACCACAACTGTAAACTTTATCCATAAATCCATTGAAATCATCTACCTGAGCCGGAAGGAGCTCAAAGAGAAGCTCTGTAATCTGCCTGACCAAAATCAGACAGGAAGGCCGTCCAACTGGCAAAACAACCGCTTTATCAGTCAACATCATTCGGTCGTCAATGTTATAGAAAGGACAACCCTGTTCATCAATTATGGTAAATGGAGCGGTAAAATTACTCATGCCACCTCTTGTGCCAGGGGGTAGAAATCAGGTAAACACTTACAGGTCGAAGTGTTACAAATCAACACCTGTGGTGAACGGTTACAAAAACAGGTCCTGATGTTCTTCGGGCAGAAAACGACACTGCAGGTAATAACTATTCTCACCTCTGCCTGTGCCTCATGAACGACAGAAAAATTTATCTTCCGAACAAAACAGATTCCTTTGTTATACATGAAAAAAAATGAGACTCAAACATAACTTAATTACTGTAACTGATCACGGGTAAATATCTACGAGGCAGTGGTTTTAGTAGTACTCATAGCATAAGCCAAATATTTACTTATAAAGTGAAAAATATGTATTATAATATGGTTACAGATTTGCACCTGGCCGTCCACTTGATGCCACTTTTTTGTATTGCACCCAGCCAGAGCAGCTCGCCGGAAAACTCAAACAAGAAAGAGGTTTTCACTTGAGTATTCAGGCAAGATGCTGGTGAACACTTACCTGATTTTTATAAAAAATCGACTTGTTCATGAAGAGTTAATGCTATATTATATTTGAGTTACATTATGAATAAGTAGTA
>CAZHPX010000347.1:0-1923 GCA_964534785.1 uncultured Desulfobulbaceae bacterium
AGAATCACCAGTGAAACGATAAGCTCCCTGGTTGGTTTACGGGCCCGAAAAGGTAGAATTGTTATTGGCGAAAGAGAAGTGGATATCCCTGTTTCTCTGCTTGGCAAAGGTGACCTTTTACGGGTGCGGCCGGGGGAGAAAATTCCCATTGACGGTGTTTTAAGCGTGGGCAGCAGTACTGTGGATGAGTCCATGATCACCGGTGAACCCCTGCCGGTGAGAAAGAAAGAGGGGGATGGTTTGACCGGCGGTACCATGAATAAAACAGGCAATTTTACCATGAAGGCAACCAGCCTTGCCGGGGACACCACCCTGGCGATGATTATTGCCATGGTCAAAAAAGCCCAGCTTTCCAAACCACCCATAGGTCGTATTGTCGATAAACTCTCTGGTGTTTTTGTACCGATAGTCATGGCCATCTCTGTGACCAGCTTTTTTTTCTGGTTGTTTCTTGGCCCGGAACCGCCCCTTGCCCATGCCCTGACTGCGGCCATTGCGGTGCTGGTGATTGCCTGTCCCTGTGCCCTTGGTCTGGCTACGCCCATTGCCATCATGGTTGGCACCAGCAGGGCTGCTCAACTTGGGGTCTTAATCAGGAATTCGGATGGACTGCAGACAGCTTCAACTCTGGACTATCTTGTGGTGGATAAAACCGGGACATTGACAAAGGGTGAGCCGACGATAACTGAAATCTTTCCGGAATCCGGACAGAATTCAGATGAAATCCTTCTTTTGTCTGCCAGCCTTGAAGCTGGCTCTGAGCATCCTCTGGCAGAAGCAGTGATCCGGGCCTTGACGGATAAAGGGGAAAAGGTGTTGCCGGTGGAGGATTTCATGGCTGTTGCTGGTCGCGGAATAGAGGGATTGGTGGCTGGCAAAAAATATTATCTTGGCAGTCATCTGTTTCTGAAAGAGCTGGGAATAACCATTTCAGAGCAACTTATAGCAGAGGCTGAGAAACAGGCTGGTGCCGGGGCCACACCAATTTATCTCGCTGAGGCTGGACAAATCCTGGGACTGCTGATTATTCATGATCCTCTTCGTCCTGATTCGGTGGCAGCGGTTCGGGCCTTGCAGAAAAAGGGAATAACCGTGGTCATGTGCAGCGGAGATAACCGGAAAACCGTGGCTGCAGTTGCCCGGGAAGTCGGTATTGATGAGATACACAGCGAAGTCCTGCCTGAAGAAAAACTTGCGGTTATAGAATCCCTGCAGGCAAAAAAGCATAAGGTCGGGATGGTTGGTGATGGAGTCAATGATGCTCCGGCTCTTGCCCAGGCGGATACAGGTTTTGCCATAGGTTCAGGGACAGATGTTGCCATTGATAATGGTGACATTACTTTAATTGGGGACTCTCTGATGCTGGTTGTGACTGCCATTGATATTTCCCGGGCGACGATCAGAAACATCAAGCAGAATTTATTTGGTGCCTTTGTCTATAATTCCCTTGGCATTCCCCTTGCCGCCGGGTTATTTTATCCCTTTACCGGCTGGCTTCTTCATCCTGTCTTTGCCTCCATCGCCATGGCTCTGTCTTCGGTGACCGTGGTCAGCAACGCCAACCGGCTGCGTTTTTTTAAGCCGGATGACGTATGCCCGGCGACAGAAGGCAGAAGGTAATAAATTCTAATTATGAACTGGAAACCAGTATGGACAATCTTTATGAACGAATAACCTGGGTATTTGATGCCTTCCATCATTTTTATGAGAACGAGAAGGTACACCGTAATATATCCGGCCTGCTGGTGGTTTTTTTTGTAATCAGCCTGTTTGTTATTGAGCTTAACCGCTGGGATCTGCTGCCGGAGCCATGGAGCACCATGGTTCCTGACAATCATTTTCACGCCATAATCTGGGCATTTACGGTTATTCTTATCCTTGAGATCATCAGCCTGATCTTTATTCTGCCCTGTTCTTTTTCCC
>CAZHPX010000348.1:0-1914 GCA_964534785.1 uncultured Desulfobulbaceae bacterium
TTCAAGGGAATATCGTACACCTGCCTGGGCGGCAAGATTAACAACTCCATCAAACCGTTCTTTTTCAAACAACTCCGCCATCTTTTCCCGATCAGCCATGTCAAAATTGGCATGAGTAAAACAATCGTGAGGAGTAAGCTCTAAGAGTCGTGATTTCTTCAATGCAGGATCATAATAATCATTGAGATTGTCAAGGCCGATCACGCTTATTTCGTCTGACAGAAGTCGTTTTGAGAGATTATGCCCTATGAAGCCGGCCGCTCCAGTGACCAGAACTTTTTTCATTTTCATTGTCTGTTCCATCTCTTTCTTACACCCTTCACTAAATTAAAATAAATCCTGAATATTTACGAATATTACCAGAGCAACAGGCCATTTAATCAATCATCAAAATCTCCTTCAGGCCCCTTATCGGTATCCAACTCTTTGGCCAGCTCCCTTATTTTTGCTTCAGTCCAATCATCAGGAGACTCAATCCGCCCTGTTTTTGAGCCAAGATCGTACGAACCTGACTCGAGGATGGTATCAACAGCGTACCTTGCCGTATCAGCGGCATTAAATACCTCAACCAGTAATGAATAAACAAAATCTTCAACCCGCCGGGTCATCCTCTCACGAACAGCCGCAGGCTGCCCCATTATCTTATTTTCAAAGACAAGGTTAAGCTTTTTATAATTACCCCCTGACCATCCCTGATTGCCGGCATACTCACACATTTCATCCCAGAGTTTTTCAGTAACCCCTTCTCCCTTGATCTTGATAAATTCTCCCTGCTCATCAAGGATAGCATTACCATAATCATTGACAACCAGCCCCCAGGAAATCATCTGCAGAGCTGTGGCGACATTGGCCTTGGTAGTCCTGGTTTTTGCGGCAATTTCACGAAGACGATCAGAATTATTACCGGATGTCCCGTGCTGTGCCCCGGATATCCCAAACTCTGATAAAGAATTATGAATCTCTGCGGTCAACTCCACATTAATTCCATGGGCAGAATCCTCAATCCCGTGGCTCGTGCCGTTGTTAAGGGCAATCCAGTCCGGAAAGATATCATGGCCGTTGAGTCCCCGGATAACAAACAGAGCTTCATCTTTACTGGAAAGACCGTATTTACCCTTGATTTCTCCAACCTCTGTCTCGTAACCGGCCCAGGCAGGAAACAGTTTCGCCAGCTCGATACTTGCCAGCAGGTTATCATCATCGGGCATATGGGAGGCATCAATGGCAATGGAGGTTATTCCCGCTTCAAAAAGAGTAGGGATTTCAGTCCTTGCAAAGGGAATATCTTCAGGCTTTTTGATGCCGTAATGATCGGCATGAATAGCCACCGGCACGGTGATACCAAGCTCGTTACAGACGGCATCAACCTGACGGGCCATATTCCAGTAACTGGTTGGACAATAGGAAGATGCCCCACCCTCAGAACGGGCAATCTCAATGATAATCGCGGCTCTGGCTCGCTGGGCTGCCCGGAGAGTCCCGCGAATAATAATATGGCTGCGGCCGTTGGCCGCCATGGTCATAGCCCTGCCCTTGGCAAGCATGGCCCGGTCAATCACCTTGCCGCTGACTATTAACGCCTTTGAGTTGGGAAATAACGAAGAAATGTTCGGGGGACGACCGATCTCAAGAGCTTTGTCAAAATCATCTGCATACGACATAATTAATCTCCTTTTTTCTGGTAATTGTCCGCAGTTATGTTTGTATCGTTATTCGTGCCCATGCCCGTTTCTGTGTTTGTATCCATGTTTGTGCCTGTATCCGTTTCGGTGTCTGTTTCAACGTCCTTCTCAACTTTAAACCCTCTGAAAGTTTTTTTTGCAAACACGGCTACGGCTATAATACTTATCTCATAAAGAACAATAAGGGGTCCGGCCATTAACAGTTGATTAACCACATCCGGAGTTGGAGTAA
>CAZHPX010000349.1:0-1911 GCA_964534785.1 uncultured Desulfobulbaceae bacterium
TTGACAGACCAAAATCTTTTACCATCGCATAAGCGGCCTTTTTACCGTCAAGGGCTGCGTTTACCGCCAGACTTGCTCCTCTGCTCCCGTCGCCGCCGGCAAATATTTTCGGGTTGCTGGTTCTTTGTTCATCGTCCACGATGATTTCGCCCCATTTCCCGGATTTAATATTGGCAATTTCAAACCAGGGAAGTTTTTTATTGTCAAAGCCAAGGGCAAGAATAATTAAATCGCATTCAATGCTGAAACCACTGTTCTCGACAAGCTGAACTTTTTGCCGACCACTTTTATCAGGTTTACCCAGCTCTGTTTTTTGGCAGATTATGCCGGTTACATGGTTATTGTCATCGACAATAACCTCTTTCGGGGCTGAGTAAAACTTAAATATTCCTCCCTCTTCCCGGGCATTGATAACCTCTTTTATACTGCCAGGCATGTTTGCTTCATCCCGCCGATATACGCAGGTTGCAGATTTTGCATTTGATCTGAGCGATGTTCTCAAACCATCCATGGCTGAGTCGCCACCACCGATGACAACTACATTTCTTCCTTCCAGGGGGTTGTCTTCGTTATGGATAGCTCCCCACCTGCATTTTGTGAGGATTTCCATGACCCGATAAACGCCATTGGCATCTTCATTGGCCATTCCTGCCCCTCTGCTCACCGGAGCTCCGATACCTGTAAAAATTGCATCGAACTCTTTTATAATTTCCGCCATTTTTGTTTTGTCAACATTGCAGTTCATCTCGGTTTTCAAGCCGGCTTCCTGCATCCAGGCAAATCTTCGTGCAATTGCATTTCGGTCAATCTTGAAGTTGGGAATTCCGTTGACAAGAAGCCCGCCGAGAATATCAAGTTGCTCGAATATGGTAACTTCCACCCCGGCTCTGAGGAGAAAAGTTGCACAGGAAAATGAAGCCGGCCCGCTACCTATAATTGCGACTTTTTTGCCGCTTCCTGGAATATCCTCACCATAATATGGTCGCAATCCTCTTCTGAAAGCTTCTTCATTTAAGAAAATCTCAATGGCCCCGATGGTAACACTGCCGTGTTCTGTTTTGGCAATGGTACAGGAACCCTGGCAGAGTGAATCGTGGGGGCAGACCCTGCCGAGGATTTCCGGAAAAGGTGAGATGGCATTATTTTCAATAAATGCACCTTCTATATCCCCGTTTCTTACCTTGTTAATCCAGCGGGGGATCTGGTTGCCGAGGGGACATCCGGTTCGACAGAAATTAAATTCACTTTCCAGACCCCTTAACAGGTCGATGGGGCATTGGAGGCATCTATTGCCCTGGATTTGTGCCTCAACAGCATTGAATTCAATATAAGTAGGATCGAAATCAAGAGACCTGACTTCTGCGGATCTTTTTGCCTGTATCTGTCTTGGTATTATACGATATACTTTTTTCACTTTAATCCCTTTTCAGTAACCGGGGCCCATGGTTGATGATTGCTGCTCAATATGTCTGTGACTTTTGATTTTCCGCAGTATATCATTATTTATTACGGTTATTGCTTCTGTAGGACAGATATCGACACATACCTGTCTGTTATATTGTCCACCGCACAGGTCACATGTTATTGCTGTCATCCCTGTAAGCGGGGCATCATCTTTTAAGTTTGGAGCCATCACGACTGCTCCAAACGGGCAGACAAGAGAGCAGCTTTGACAGCCGATGCAGTCCTGTTCATAAAATTTTACCATATTGTCTTCAAATCTTATAATGTTCATTGGACATGCTTTCATGCATGGCGGATATTCACATTGCATGCACTGCATGGGAGCACTCAAACTCTCTTTTTTTATAACCCTGTTTCTTGAAGGCAAAAGTTCCTGACCATTCAACAACATGTTGTAGGCTTCATCTATGGTTATCCCCATGTGGCCTGCCGAACATGCCAGTTCAC
>CAZHPX010000350.1:0-1910 GCA_964534785.1 uncultured Desulfobulbaceae bacterium
GTTACTTGAGGCTGTACGGACACCAGTTAGCTGCATGGGGAATGAATGTTCTTCCATCCGGGCGGCAATATTCACAGTGTTACCAAAAATATCATAAAGATATTTATCTGTCCCCACCACTCCCCCGACAACCGGACCGCTGTGCAGGCCAATTCTGACTGACCATTTATGTTGTTTTTCCTGGTTTCGTTTTTCAAGAAAACTTATAATGTTCAGAGATGCCCTGACAATGTTTTCACAATGGTTACTGTCCGGTTCCGGTAATCCGCAGACAAACAGGCAGGCATCACCAATGGTTTTGATTCTTTCACACCTGTTGGCATGGATAATCTGATCAAACCCGGTAAAAATATCGTCTATTTCTCTGATGACAGTTTCTGGAGACATCCGGGATGAGGCTTTGGTAAAGTCGACAATATCAACAAAACAGACTGTTGTTTCCTGAAAAAGCCTGGGAATACAGGTGCCGGTATCCAGTAATTCTTTTGCAATTTGTTCAGGCAGGACATTACGCAGCAGACCCATGGTTTTTTGCCGTTCATGTTTGAGCCTGTCCTGGAGCCGGCAGAGATGGAGATGAGTTGCAACCTTGGCCAGAACCTCGGCCCGTCGAAATGGTTTTATTATATAATCGACTCCTCCGGCTTCAAACCCTTTGATTATATCTTCTGTTGCGTCAAGTGAGCTGATAAAAATTATTGGTAACGATTCAAGTTTTTTATTTGCCTTGATTTTACTGCAGACAGTATAACCATCCATTTCCGGCATGACGATATCAAGCAAAACCAGGTTTATTTCTTCTTCCTGTAAAAGCACAAGTGCATCTTCACCTGATTTGGCCGTAACAACATTATAATTCTGCTGTTTCAAAAGTCCGGCAAGCATCGTCCGGACAATGATTGAATCCTCTACTACTAGGATGGTCTCCAATATTTTTTCTGACATGCTCTTAAAAAATTTTAATTTTTAAGACTGTTGATTGGGGCTGGAATTCTGCCGCCAAATGAGATAAATCGTGCCGACTGGCCGACATTACGGACAGGGAGAATGGATGATTCACCAAAAAGACCGCCAAATGAGACAAAATCACCCGCTTCTTTACCGGGAACCGGAATAATCCGTACGGCAGTGGTTTTATGGTTAATCATACCGATGGCCATTTCATCGGCAATGATAGCACTGATGGTCACTGCGTCTACTGATCCCGGTATGGCAACCATGTCAAGCCCCACCGAACAGACAGCGGTCATCGCCTCTAATTTTTCAAGGGGGAGAGTATCATTCTTCACGGCCTTGGCAAGTTCTGCATCTTCACAGACCGGAATAAAAGCACCGGATAATCCACCTGCATTCTGACTGGCAAAGGTGCCGCCTTTCTTCACCGCATCGTTGAGCAGGGCGACGATGGCGGTGGAACCGGGGGCACCAATGGCATCCACCCCCATGATTTTTAAGATTTCTCCAACTGAATCACCAACCTTGGGAGTTGGAGCGAGGGAAACATCAACAATGCCAAAGGGAATATTTAAAAGTGAAGATACCCGGCGGCCAATCAGCTCCCCGCAACGGGTTACCCGAAAGGCGGTCTGCTTGATTTCTTCCGCCAGTTCATGGAGACCGGGTGTTCTATCCATCTCGGCAAGTTTTCTCTCAAGAGCCCTGGCAACCACCCCCGGGCCGCTGACTCCGACATTGATAACTACTTCATGCTGACCAGGAGCGTGGATTGCCCCGGCCATAAAAGGGTTGGCTTCGGGCTGATTGGTGAAAACCACCAGCCGGGCCGCCCCAAAGCCCCCGTTTTCTTCACTGTTATCCGCCAGTTTTTTAATGACTTTACCCATGGCAGCCACCGCATCCATGTTGATACCATATCTTGAAGAACCAACATTAACAGAAGCACATATCCG
>CAZHPX010000351.1:0-1899 GCA_964534785.1 uncultured Desulfobulbaceae bacterium
CACCAGTGCGGTGTCACCTTTCATCGGTTGCTCTTCCGGCACTCACCGGCTATTGAAAGAACAGAGCTGAGTCAGAATATCAATTCCTGCCCCTTCAAGCATAAGACAAAAATCCTTTAACCATTTTTCATCAAGCCTCTCACCAAGTCTTATCTTTGCTGTCAGAAGTAGATCCGTCTCCGTCCTTGCTTTTCTGATAATCTTCCCTGCCTGATCAACCCTGGAAGACAACAAGCTGCCTCCACCTGATTTCCGCACCCCTGGTGCCGGACAACCAAGATTAATATCAATAACATCAGCACCAAACCGGTGCAGAGCTACCATTGGAGCAAGCAACAGGGGCGTTGAAAATGTTTTGTCTCGTATGGTTAACATAAGGAGCAAAATAACATGTCAGGCAAATTTATATTGGATACTTGACAAAAAAAGAAAAATGTAATACTTGTTAACAGGAATGATATCTATTGATAATTTACTATTACCCCACATACCACGAACATGCCAGAAACAATAACCCGCTTAACAACTCAAAGAAAAATCATCTTGGATGAGTTATCCAAGGTAAAAACACACCCGACAGCGAATGAAGTTTACGACATGGTTCGTAAACGACTGCCCAGGATCAGTCTTGGTACTGTATACCGTAACCTTGAACTTATGTCTGCAAGCGGCATGATCCTGAAACTTGAGGCAAGTGGTACCCAGAAAAGATTTGATGCCACCACAAAACCCCATTACCATATTCGCTGTTCCTGTTGCGACAGGGTTGATGATATAGAAATGCCTGTAGACACCTCTCTTGTCAGTGTGGCTACCAGCAAAACCTCTTATCAGGTACTTGGTCATCATGTCGAGTTTACCGGTCTCTGCCCGGACTGCAGACACCAGAGGACAATATCCAGCACACATTGAGCCTGATAACAGCATAGATGACACTTAAACTGTTTATTTGCATATCGGGATCATGCACTTTAACTTCGACATTCAGTATTCGACATTCAAGCTGTTGATGGAGTGCGGGTGGATTTCGGGCGGCAGCCTCGGTTCCGGAGGGTGTATCCAGAGGTTTAAGGTCTGCTGTTTTAAGGTATCGGAAAAGTAGCAGTGAAACGGCGAAGTTCCTCTAAGAATCATACCTATGGGGGTAAATGGGCAATTATCAGTTACTGACCATTGATAACTGGTAACTTCTGCCCGCAGGGCATCATGTTCTCAAATGTCAGATGCCCATAACCCATGACGAACAAAAACAATACAACTACATCCCTGACAGATCCAGCAACATTCAAAATTTCCTACGAACTTGTTCCCGGCCAGGGAGCCGGCGGCAGAAAACTGGAAAAATTGTTGGAATTTGCCCGCATGGCCAAAAAAGATGGACGAATAGCAGCTCTTTCCATTACAGATAACGCAGGCGGTCATCCATCCCTGGCACCAGTTGCCATTGGTACGGAAATACAGGAAATCGGCATGGAGCCGCTGATTCATTTTTCCTTAAAAGATAAAAACCGCAACCAGATAGAAAGTCATATTTTCCTCTACCAGCGCTTACAATTTCGCCATATCCTCGTCATGGGAGGTGATTTCCCAAGATCAACATGGCACGGTCAGGCCAAACCAGTTTATGATCTTGATACCATCCAGACAATAAAACTCATCGAATTGATGAAATATGGAGAGTATCGCCAACTGACAAAAGATACAACCTCCTCACCCATTAACCTTCAATGTGGATGCGTAGTATCGCCATTTAAAGTTACAGAGGCTGAACAGGTCTGGCAATATGTTAAACTCATAAAAAAAGTCAAGGCTGGAGCAAAATTTATCATTACCCAGCTTGGTTTTGATATGAACGGATACGAAGAATTGATCCGCTTTTTGCAGGAACAACAAATCAAA
>CAZHPX010000352.1:0-1898 GCA_964534785.1 uncultured Desulfobulbaceae bacterium
TTATCATGTTGCGGAGTATATCTGTTTTAGCTGCTGTAGGACCCCGCCCCATGTACTCCTTCTCCCACTTGATCATAGCTTTAGATATTTCATCTTCCATTTGACCTTTGGAATAAAGCACAAGCTATAAACTCCTTCTAAATTTATTACAGGAAGCCAGGCACATTTTGTGCATATTTAATTGATTTTATAACGAAAAATCAATTTAGACAAACAACGAGGCCAGCTTTGGCTGGATACCCATCTTTATTATTAATGACTTACTTCAAGAGGCATACAATATGTTAACCACAGCGTCAATATAAAATAATCCTGAATCCGTGACGAAAAGCACTGAGGTATCATAATGCTGATTATAAATAGCAGCAATATATTTTTTTGCCCAATAAACAGGGAAGCTTATTTATCTCTCTGTTTTTTTACCGCCATTAACTTGCGGAATATTTATGCCTGTAAGCATTTAGTGCCTGTGCTTGAAGTCTGTATTTACTGGGAAATGGTATAATCAGCAAGCAGGCTGCCCTGCCGATAGGAGTGATTCTGAAAAAATCGTTTAAAGAGAAGCATACAGTGATCACGGAGAACATCCCTGATAATTATAACCTTCATCTCACGGTAGAGTGGGCTCAGTCTGACAAGCTCAAGATTTGTCCCCCCACCCATCACATCTTCATAGCCATAGACAAAACGACGAATACCGGAGAGGAGCATGGTGGTATAACACATCAGGCAGGGTTCCATGGTGGAAAAAACCGTGAGCCTTGAGCAGTCAAGTCCCGGTTGTTCTGCCAAAAGCCGGCGAAGGGTGAGGACTTCTGCATGATCAATTTCATTGCCCCCCTGTTCTCGGCTGTTTTGCCGCTGTCCCCTTCCGATGACCTTCCCGTCCAGAACAAAAACACACCCCACTGGGAATTCTCCGCCAAGGAGGGCTTTTTCTGCCTCCTGCAAGGCTTCACGCATGTAAAATTCAGTGTTTTCCATGGGGCATGGTTGTCTCTTTTTCGGCCGGCACAATACGAATAACTAAGGCGGGCATAAAGCCCGCAACCCAATACCAGTACCAGCAGACAGAGGACAGAGGTTTCAGAGGGTAGATATCTGGTTATTCTGGCTTCTGTCTTCTGTCTTCTGATTCTTATCTTGCGTATTTACAAGCCTCAGAAAAATCCTGGTGCCGCTTTTCATAAGGGGGGAAAGCAAAAAAAGCCGAGCCGGAAACCAGAATATCAGCACCGGCATGGACAATATCGGCTGCATTTTCCAGGGTGACTCCCCCATCTATCTGAATCAGGGTATCGGCTTTCTGGCTGATAATCATAGTTTTAAGCTGTCTTATTTTTTCCATGCAGAAGGGAATGAACTTCTGACCGCCAAAACCGGGATTTACACTCATAATCAATACCATATACAACTGGGGGAGCAGATATTCAATTTGAGAAAGAGGTGTATGGGGATTCAGAGCCACGGCAGGTTTGGCTCCGAATCGTGATATTTCACTCAAGGTTCTCTCCAGATGATGGTCTGCTTCTCCATGAACACAGATAAGATCGGCTCCGGCATTAACAAAACTCTCAACATGCTTACCTGGTTGATTAATCATCAGGTGGACATCAAAAAATAATTTACTTTCCTGCCGGCAGGCCGCGATTACCCCCGGTCCCATGGTAATATTGGGAACAAATGCCCCGTCCATCACATCCCAGTGTACCCAGGAAAGACCCGCCTCCTCAAGGGCTGCGAGTTCTTCGCCAAGGCGGCTGAAATCAGATGACAACAGAGAAGGGGAAAGAATCATTTTTTTCATAATTACAGGTCTCATAAAAACATAATTTTTTCTTGGCCTTTAAAGAATAAAACCAGATGGCTGGCAATAACTGGACACATGGATTACCTAG
>CAZHPX010000353.1:0-1898 GCA_964534785.1 uncultured Desulfobulbaceae bacterium
TAACCATTTCCTCTTCTCTCAAGCCCCGGGTCGTCACAGATGGGGTACCGATTCTTATACCGCCGGTGATAAATCTTGACTGCTTGTCAAAAGGAACCGCATTTTTATTAACCGTCAACCCTGCCTGCTCAAGAATATGCTCAGCCTCTTTACCGGTAATATCCTTGTTGACCAGATCAACCAGCATCAGGTGATTATCAGTTCCGCCGGAGACAACCCTGAAACCAAACCTGTTCAGCTCACCGGCAAGTGTTCTGGCATTTTTTACTACCTGCTGTTGATAATCAACAAACTCACGCGTCGCAGCCTCTTTAAAAGCGACCGCCTTGGCCGCAATAACATGGACAAGCGGTCCGCCCTGAATACCTGGAAAGATATTGGAATCAAGAGATTTACCATGTTTTTCTCTGGCAAGAATCAGGCCGCCCCTCGGCCCCCGCATGGTTTTATGGGTCGTTGTCGTAACAAAATCCGCCCATGGTAAAGGAGAAGGATGAACACCGGCAGCCACCAGACCGGAAATATGGGCCATGTCTACCATGAACAATGCCCCTGTTTGATCAGCAATCCTGCGAAACCCTTCAAAATCAATAATCCGGGAATAGGCACTGGCACCGGCAATAATCATTCGGGGCCTGTTTTCAAAGGCTATACGCTCAACTTCCTCCATATTGATGGTCTCTGTATCCCGCTGGAGACCATAAGAGATGAAATTAAACAGTTTACCGGAAAAGCTGACACTGGCACCATGGGTTAAATGACCACCATGGGCAAGGTCCATGCCCAGTACCTTATCACCTGGATTCAGACAGGAAAAGTAAACCGCCATGTTCGCCTGGCTTCCTGAATGGGGCTGAACATTGGCATATTCAGCATTAAAGAGTTTTTTTGCCCGGTCAACCGCCAACGCTTCAACCTCGTCGGCATAATCACAGCCTCCATAATACCTGCGGCCCGGATACCCTTCGGCATATTTATTGGTAAATATTGACCCTTGAGCTTCAAGAACCGCAGGAGAGACAATGTTTTCAGAGGCTATAAGTTCAAGGTGGTTTCGCTGCCTTGCCAGTTCACCTTCTATGGAGGCAAATATATCCGGATCCGTATCTTTCAACTTCAGCATAGTTGTTTTTTGTTTATCGTTTAGAATATAGTGGCGGCTTCATACCCACGGGTTAAAGATCAAATTCACCAGGACTGATTCCAAGGGTATTGCAAGCCTCTTTAACTACTTTCTTTTCATCAACATCAAAATTCCCATCAGTACCGCCAATTATTATGCCAATCTGAATTACTGCCCTCGACTGCCCTTCGTGTTTCTTTATCTTTGAGATAGCCTGTATACATTCAATTTTCCCGAAATCAAAATCCTGGGTAAGTTTATCACAAAAGAAATTAAACTTTTCACGAAGCTCTGAAGGATCAAATATTTTAAGAGCTTCATTGCTCATTATAAAAGAAGCTGTTTTTTGTCTTTCAGATCCATCAATATCTCCGTCAGCCGCTGATACCAAGGCACACATAGCCATCGTGGCATTTGCAAAGTTATTATTCTTAAACTGAGAGACTTTAGCTGACAGGTCTTGACTCATATTATTTATTTTCCCTTTCAGATCGTTCCAGAATGCCATAATAAAAATCTCCTTTTATAATTTTTACAGGTATAGAATAAACAAAAAAACAAATTACGCAAAACTAAGACCACCCTTCATTTATCCCATTATTCCCCAAACATATCTATCCGTCGCTGGTGCCGTCCACCTTCAAATTCAGTTTCAATCCAGGTGCCGACCACATCAATAATCACTTCAATACCCAGGACTCTGCCACCAAGACAGAGGACATTGGCATCGTTATGCTGCCTGCTCATTCGGGCAGTATAGGATTCGTGGCATAAA
>CAZHPX010000354.1:0-1895 GCA_964534785.1 uncultured Desulfobulbaceae bacterium
CAAGGTCCTGGCTATGGCAACAAAATCATCCTGTTCAAACCCTGCCCCGACATAGGCCACCGGCGTAACAGCAATTCGTTTGTTAACTACAGAAATGCCATATTTTTTGCTTACCTGCTCACAGACAGGGACGAGCCGCTCTGCACAGCGGCAGATTTTTTCTTTTATTTTCCTGCAGGTCATGGTAGGAGACTCACTGCGGCAGTCCAGGAGATCGATACCCATGGTTACAGCCCGCACATCCAGGTTTTCCTTCTGGATCATATCAACGGTGGCAAGAATCTGGTCAGGACGCATCATAATCTAATCTCGTTGGTTGCTTTAAATATATCCTGGTGTTGAAGAAGCAGAGAAATATTATTTTTCTGGCGGAATTTATCCATTTCCCCGCGAAGTCCATCCTCGGATGGACAGTGACTTAGTTCTACCATAAGTATCATCGTATATATATTCCCGGAGCCGGCAGTGGATAAATCAAGGATATTTATATTTTGTTCTGTGCAAAACCCGCTGACAAGGGAAACAAAGCCGATGCGGTCAGGTCCGCGGGCAGTGAGAACAAATATCTCTGTTGCCGGACTTGCTTTTTTCTTTCCTATATCAGGGTCAACCGGTTTTACAGAGACTTCAAAGGGGATGTCATTATCAATGCTCTCTAACCGTTTTCGGATGGTTTCCCCGGAAATTGAAGCTGGGAATGATGCGTAAAGAATCATGCTGAAATAACCATGCAGCACCTGTTGTCTGGTATCACTCAGATCACCGTCCATGACGGAAATAAGCAGGCTGACATCATGGATAATCCCGATCCGGTCAGTGGTCATGACGGAAATAATATAATGATTTTTTATGTTTTCTTTACTTTCTTTATTTTTTTGATTCATGTTTACCATCATTTATCGTGGAAACTTCGCCGTTTCACTGCTGATTTCCCGATACATAAATGTCTATTTTATGTTATCCTGGAAAATGCTGCTTTTATTAAATCATAGACAGCAGAAGTATAATATAGCATTGGCAGGGAACAAAAAGGAAGTTATTTTTGAAATAGTTTAGGGTTTCAGTTTTTTTTAAAAAAAAGATAAGATTATGGAAAAGATAACAACAGGGCAGGGGAAGTGTAAACCCCGGATAGATTATCCATGTCTATGGCAGTATAAGGTGATTGCCACAGACATGAAACCAGTAAGGGAAATTGTTTCCGCTCATCTTGGTGATGCTCCCTACAGTCTCAGCAAATCCAGAAAAAGCAGGGACGGACGGTATATCAGCATAAATCTGGAGATGAGAGTATATTCCGACCATCATCGTTTGCGACTCTATGAACTGTTGGGAGCACACCAGCAGGTAAAGGTGGTCTTATGAGTATATTGTCAGGTGCAGGCCGGGCTGACAGCGGGGAAGACGGCAGGATTGACTCTAAACTTATCCCTGTCCTGCGGGAAGCCATTCTCACCGTCCAGATGGTTTTATATCGTTCTTTGAAAGAAAATATGAGTAATAGCTTTGCTGACTGGCCGCTTGAGAAACAGGGACGGTTGGCCGGGGCTGTGGTCAATAACCTGTTTGGCTCAGAACCGGTTGACAGCGAAGTTATCCGTTTTGCCCGTGAACATCGGGAACTGGTTGAAGAGGAATTGCGGAGTCTTGCAGATTACAATCAGGAGCTTCTACCATTTATCACAGATGCCCTGCGGATGCAGACCATTTGCGATAACCAGGAGGGTATCCATTCCGTCGGTTCTCTGCTCATGGCTCGTGCCCTGGGGCTGCTCCAGGAAGGACGGAACCTGCCCCTGCCAACCTCGTTCATGTTTTCTGTCCGCAACCTTGCTGCTGCCCATAATCTTGTTGAACCTATGAAGGCCGATCCACCTCCCAGACAGGATTAAACC
>CAZHPX010000355.1:0-1894 GCA_964534785.1 uncultured Desulfobulbaceae bacterium
TCTTGCAACGGGAAAACAAAAGTAACACCTTTCCCTCGTCACACCAGTGCGGTGTCACCTTCACCTCTCATCAGTTGCCCTGCCCTATTGCCACCGCTCATCAGTTAATTCATCACTTTTTCGTATTGCACCCCATTGCCAGAGACCTCATAAATCACACCTGAAAGGTATAATTCCTGGCCATTGTACATTTTATTGGTTTCTGATTCGGTGATTAGAGGTTGGAACTGCTAACTCTGGCTTTTTCCCCATCCTGCCCTCCCATACCATCTAACAGCACCCGCCAGTTTACATTCCTTGACTCCCTGGTATCGGGAAGCATAATTACCCGGGCAGGAAATCCGTAACGAGGTAAAGCCCGCCTGAATACCTGCAATGAGTCTTTAACGATCTCAAGGGGGTGGTCACCATGAAGATTATAGACCATGCCAAGCAGGTTAATTCCCCTTGCTTTAATTGCTTCGAGCGAAAGCAGGGTATGGTTAATGGAGCCAAGCCGCGGGGAAGTAACCAGAATCATCGGATAACCGCATTCCTGCAGGTAGTCAAGCCACAGCACCCCTTCCGTAAGCGGCACCATCAGCCCCCCGGCTCCTTCAACAAGGAGAAAATCATATTTGCCGGCAAGAGTCTGGGTAGAGCTGGTGACCTGGTCAAGGTCCAGAGACTTCCCGGCAAGACGGGCTGCAAGATGGGGAGAAGCAGGATAGGGAAAACAGGATGAACAGGTCAGCCCCTGCTCATCATCCTTGTTCCAGGCCGAATTCATGAGTTGGCGATGGTGAAGGATATCTTCCGGCTTGGAGACACAGCCGGTCTGGACCGGTTTCTGGGTTATAACCGTCTTGCCTTCGCCTATGAGAAATTCAGCTAACAGGCCGGTAACAATGGTTTTTCCCACTTCAGTGTCTATACCACAAACAGCTATAATCTTTGCTCTATTATTACTCATTGTTTCCTCCAAAATAACCGGCCTTCAAAAGACTTTATGCACTCTTAAAAACCATGGAATATTTCAATAGCCAGTCCAACTGTTTTTTGTCGTTTCTGGAAAACAGAATTTTTTACCACATTTCAGCAAAATAGAGAAGAGAGCAGTAAAAATGTCCCCCTCCACAGACACTTGATTAACGAAACAGCCACCCTGCTGAGACAACACTCTGAAATAATACCAAAAACAAAACTGGCACGCAACATGCTAAAGAAGAACGCGAAAGGACACATTTTATATCATTTGTGTCCAGATCGTTTTGGCCAAAAACGAATTGAAAAAAACAGTAAAATCAAAAACAAACTTTTAAGGAGATAATCCAATGCTGAAAAAAATCATTCCTGCAATCATGGTATCACTCTTTGCCGTTTCCGCTTTCGCTGGTGCCCAGGCCGGTGCTCCGACCCTTGCTGATCTTGATACCGATAAAGATGGAGTACTCTCACAAACTGAAGCCGAGGTGGCCGGCATCGGTAAAGAACTCTTCGCCGTTGCTGATACCGATATGAACGGTACTTTAAGTGAAGAGGAATACACAAAACTGACCACCGGGGATAAGTAAAACAAATCCTCATATAATGTTTCCCGTAAAGATCTAATCTTTACGGGAAACATTATCAACTGCTCTGTTGACTTTGTTTAATCTCCAGCTTCATCATCTGCAACTGATGCTCGAGAGAATCAAGTTTGGCGTAAAGTAAATCAGCATCTATTTCTTTTTTCCCCTTTACCTCAGCCATAACCTGATCGTAGTTATTCACCACTGCCCCGACCACAAGGTTGATAAGCAGAAAGGCTGCCAACCCTATCCAGGAAACATGATAAGCTGTGACCATAAAATCAGATATACCCTCAAGATGTCCACCAAGAAGATTATACCTGAGGTCTGTCCAGTCCTCCCCT
>CAZHPX010000356.1:0-1884 GCA_964534785.1 uncultured Desulfobulbaceae bacterium
CCGATATAATCAAAGGTTCAGTTGTTGAGGGTGCAAAGCCTACTTTTGAAAACATCTCTTCCGGTGAGTATCCGATTTCCCGTTCTCTCTACTTCTATGCTAAAACCGCCCATATTGGTGTTATTCCCGGTATGGCAGAGTTTCTTAAAGAATTCACCAGCGAAAAAACCTGGGGCCCGGAAGGTTTTCTTGCAGATAAAGGCCTTATCCCCATGTCCAAAGAAGAGCGGGCCCAGTTTGCCGCTGATGTTAAAAACTTAAAAGCATTGGAAATGTAATAATTTTTCCTGATTTCCATTCCTTATCAAGGCATGATTATCTGCCGGTAAGGAATGGAAAGATTGTAATCGTTCACCAGCACCTGTGGCGAACGATTACGAAATATTGGCTGAATTTTTTCGATATCACCGAGGACTGGATCTATGGATAAAATAAATTCAGTCCCCGGCATAGTTTCCATCTCTTATTAACAGCCCAACTGATATTAATAGAAAAACCATGGACGCAACCTTACTCATGAACGACAAAGCCATTTTTACCGGGGCGGATAAAGCTCAGAAAACTGCTCAATCCTACACCAAGGTAGACAGAGAAGACCGCAGTACTGTCGGTGAACAGTTTGTTAGCAAACCCCGTATGACCTGCCGGAAAGTAGATGTTTTTTACGGCGAGAAACATGCCATAAAAGATATAACCCTTGATATTGGCCGTAACGAAGTCCTTGCCATGATTGGGCCCTCCGGCTGCGGAAAGTCAACAATTCTCCGTTGTCTCAACCGGATGAACGATACAGTTGCCACCTGTCAGGTCAGCGGCAAAATAATGCTTGACGACCTTGATATTTATGACAAGGCGGTGGATGTTGTTCCCCTGCGGGCTCAGGTTGGCATGGTTTTTCAGAAACCAAACCCATTTCCAAAATCAATCTATGATAATGTTGCCTATGGCCCCAAGATCCATGGACTATCAGCAAACAAGGCTGAACTTGATGACATTGTTGAAGGTTCTCTTAAAAGAGCCGGTCTCTGGGATGAAGTAAGCGATCGTCTTGACCAGCCCGGTCTCGGTCTTTCAGGAGGTCAGCAACAACGGCTTTGTATTGCCAGGGCAATTGCCGTCCGTCCGGAAGTTATTCTCATGGATGAACCATGTTCAGCCCTTGACCCCATTGCCACTGCCACGGTGGAAAGTCTCATTGCCGAGTTGCAGAAGCATTTCACCATTGTCATAGTTACCCATAACATGCAGCAGGCAGCAAGGGTCTCCCAGCGAACCGCTTATTTCCATCTTGGAGATTTAATCGAAGTTGGACTGACAAGTAAAATTTTTACCAATCCCCGCCATCAACTCACTGAAGACTATATCACCGGTCGTTTCGGCTGATTAGCAGGTATAATTATCAGCACTTAAGTGAATAAGGTCTTAAGTATGCATTCCCACGCAGAGCGTGGGAACGAGAGGAGAACGCAGAGCGTGGGAGGGAGAGGGGAAACTGAACAGCTTATTCTTTCACCCTCGATACCCCGGGAATCAAAGTCTGGGTAGATATTACCCCGCGGACATTGCGGATCATCCCCTGGGTAAACTGGGAAATTACTTCTGCATCTGAAGATAACAGATCCCTTTGCAGAACCACCTTGGCAATTAGGTCGATGGAGCCATGGACAGAATGCAGCTCCCTGACCTCCTCCAGATCAAATAACCTGTCCATAATTCTCTGTTCATGCTTGCCATCCACATTCAAGAGAATAAAGACCGTAATCCTCCTTTTCATTTCCGGATATTGCTGCTCTGTATACCTCGCCATTTTTTCTCTGAACTCCTCCATATCACAGGGAATAAGCTTGTCAATACCGATACCGTATTTCCGTTTCCGCCCCTCTC
>CAZHPX010000357.1:0-1883 GCA_964534785.1 uncultured Desulfobulbaceae bacterium
GCAGTGAAACGGCGGCAGTGAAACGGCGAAGTTTCTGTGGGAATTATTCCTGATAAACATTCAATCTGATCTGCCCGAAGGGCATCATGTTCTAAACTGGTGAGTGCCGGATTCTTAATATTTCTGATCAGCGTATGTCAGCCAGCCGCCGGCTTCCACCAGTTCCCGGTCAAAGTTATTGAGTGAAAATACAGATGAAATCTGTTGTCCGTTGCCGTCGGTGGCGGTTAACTGTTCATTTTCCATATCAATATCAATAATAACTTCCGGGGTAAGAGCAAATAGTTTTTCTATTTGTCTTCTGTCAAGTTCAACAGCAAGGATACCGCAGTTGAACATATTCTGGCGAAAGATACGGGCAAAACTCTCGCCGATTACCACATTTATGTCATTCACTTCCAAGGCCCAGACCGCATGTTCCCTTGAAGAACCGCAGCCAAAATTTGAGCCGGTTACCAGTACGGCTGCTTTTTTCAGTTCCCGGCAATCAGGGGCAAAACTCTCGTCCTCAAGATGAAGGTCTTCGAGAAGATGCGGTTTGAGTGCCTGCTTTGAAATCTCGGTCAGATATTTGGCCGGAATGATCTCGTCGGTGTTGATATTGTCTCTCCTGATAAAAAATGCGGTCCCACCAAAGTTTTTCACTGTTATATTACTCCCGATTGTTTTTTACCTGTTCTTATGTAAGGAATTCCCGCGGATCGGTGATTTTGCCGGTTATAGCTGCCGCCGCTGCACTGAATGGACTCATCAGATGTACCATCCCCCCTTTTCCCATGCGCCCGTTGAAGTTTCGGTTGGTGGTTGAAGCACAGACCTCGCCTTCAGCCAGCACTCCGCAGCTCATGCCAAGACAGGCTCCGCAGGTCGGATTGAGAACGCAGAAACCACTGTCCATGAAAATTTTAATCAATCCTTCCTCCATAGCCCTGGCATAGATGGCAGGAGTTGCGGGAGTGAGTATTCCCCGCACCGAGTCGGCAATTCTGCGTCCTTTCAGAATGGTTGCCGCAGCCCTTATATCCTCTATCCGGCCATTGGTACAGGAACCGATATATACCTGGTCAATCGGACTGCCGGCAAGTTCGTTTATATCTTTAACCTGATCCGGCCTGTATTCATAGGTAACCTGCGGATTTAAGTCGGAAACATCAATATATAATGTTTTTTCATATTCAGCATCCGTATCCGAGTGGTACTTGCAGTATTCTGCAGCAGCGGCTGCCGGAGAATCATATTCATCTTTGATAAAAGGCCACAGGTAATCAGCCGTTACCCGGTCGGGCAGACAGATACCGGAGGTGGCACCGGCCTCAACTGCCATGTTACATATGGTCATCCTGGCAGTCATGTTCATGGCGGTGATCACCTTTCCCCTGAACTCCATAATCAGATTGGTGGCCCCGTTTACACCTGTCTGTTTGATGATATTAAGGATAATGTCCTTGGCAGTAACTCTGTTCTTGAGCGTTCCGCTGATTTCAATTTTCATGGAACGGGGTCTCCTGAAAGCACAGACCCCTTTTAATATGCCTACTTCAAGGTCAGTGGTTCCCACACCGGCGGCAAAAGCTCCGAAAGCTCCATGAGTACAGGTATGGGAGTCTCCCATGATCACAGTGTAACCGGGGCGGATAAAACCTTTTTCAGGAAAAAGGGCGTGGCAGACTCCGTTTCGACCAATATCAAAAAAATCTCTGATTTTATGTCGCCTTGCCCAGTCACGCATGATCTTTCCCTGGGCTGCTGTCTTGGAATCTTTGGCCGGGGTGACATGATCAATCACGGCCTTGATTTTATCAGGATTAAAGACCTTATCCATGCCTTTATCCACGAGATCCATGATTGCAATCGGAGTGGTTATCTCATGGCACATGACCACA
>CAZHPX010000358.1:0-1871 GCA_964534785.1 uncultured Desulfobulbaceae bacterium
AGCGGCAATCACATAATTTCGCTGATGGTGATCAACATTGAGATAGACATTGGCTTTACCAACTTCATCTTCGTGGCTGGGACCTATTTCAATAATATGTTCTTTGCCGTTATGGTCACGGAAGACCAGGCGCTCTCCCAGCTTGAAACCACCCTGTCTGAGGAAAATTGAAGGGGGCAGGACATAGGTCTGACCAAACTCTTCAATGAATTTGAAGAAATCCACAGCATCATTTGGGTGCTGCAGGTATAGTACTAATTGCTGTTCAGTAGGTTCTTTTGCTAACTGTTCTTTCAGTTTTTCCCGTTCCTGCCTGATGTCAATGTCATCAATCTGTTCTATTCCGCCTTCTTCTTCTAAGATTTTCTGCCAATCCGGCCCAAAGGCTTTTTCGTAAATCCATTCAGGCGGCTGGTAAAAAGGAAATGGTCCGTATTTGCCGAGAAGCAGATTTTTCAGGTCTCCGGAAGGGTTGCCGTACCTGTCACCATCAAGGACATTGCCGACAGCGGTGGTCCAGAGTATCTGGGAACCTGGGGTTACACTCCAGTAATTGCCAAGTTCTTTTTGTACCTTTGGCAGTTCTTTGTGGAGAATATCCGGCATCCTGTCAAGAAAACCGCCCTTGGCTGCCTGCTCCAGGCTGGAGCCCATGGCTCCGCCCGGCAGTTTGTGGATTTGGACAGTTGGCATAAACCCTTTGATCTGGGACTCAAACTGGGCATAATCTGGTCGTTCATCGTGGATGGCATCAGAAGTTCTGATAATAGCATTTTCGTCAATGCCAATGGCAACCATATCGTAGTCTTTCAGGGTCTGAATCACGGTCAAGGAGGGCGGCGGGCCGTAAAAACCGGTAAAGGCGTGGTCGGATGCATCAACAATGGTTGCTCCATTTAATGCAGCGGCGACAATTCGTCCTATGTCATTACCGTCGGTGTTGTGACCATGATAGTGGATCACAAGCTCTGGATATTTTTGCTTGACAGCATCAACCAGTTCACCGATTCGTTTGGGGGTGCCAAGTCCGCCATGGTTTTTGATGCAGAGGATAATTTCATCACCAGTGACATCAAGGATTTCCTGGACTTTGCCGACATAGAATTCATTTGTATGTTCCGGGCCGGTTGAAAAACAGATACATGGTTCATTGATTTTCCCAGCCATGGCCACTTCTTCAAATACCGCCTTCATATTATCAATATGATTCATAAAATCAAAAGTACGCCAGACATCTACATATTTGGCAAATTCCCGGACGGTCATGCGGATAACATTTTGCGGGTAAGGACGGTACCCGAACAGATTGACTCCGCGGCAGAGGGTCTGGAACATGGTGTTCGGCATTTTTTCCCTGAGCAGCTTCAGTTTGAGGAAAGGATCAATCTGTTTGCGGAGCATATCGACATGTACAGATGCCCCACCGGTTATTTCGAGAGAAAAATATCCTGCTTCTTCGCGGGGTCCTGCGGCAAGGAGGTCGGTATGGAGAAGGATACGGTTTTTGAAATCCGACTGGGACATATCTCTGGCAGTGTTGGTAATATAATATCCTTTGGCATTCTGCAGAGTTTTAATCACCGTGGCGGTGTCCATCCTGGTTGTAATCCGTGTCATATCTATATCCATGTCTATATTTGGAAGGGGAAAGTTGATTAAGGCTTAGGTAAATCAGGAGGCGTAAGTGTTTGAGCCTTTCTGGTGTATTTCAGCAATCAGGCGGGCAATTTTGTTGACCTCACTGCCATTTTCGTCATAATTGAAGAGTTGTTCATTCTCCTCAAGGAAGGAAGTGTTGAAATCACCTTGTCTGAATTCGGGATGATTGATCAGATTAAGATAAAATGGAATGGTTGTTTTAGGGCCGGTGA
>CAZHPX010000359.1:0-1871 GCA_964534785.1 uncultured Desulfobulbaceae bacterium
ATGAGAAATGACCGGCAAAAGGACCTGGCAGCTCGGATGGGTGTTTCTCGACTAACTGTTATCAAAATGGAAAAAGGCGAAACAGATGCCCGTAGAATTCCCCTGGAAACATGGCTGAAGGCAGCCGAACATCTCGGTCTTCTGGACACATGGGAAGAAGTGATGAAAATAAAACCCGACCCCTTCGAACTATACGACAAAAAAATCAAAGCGGAGGAGAAACTCAGAAAAAGCAGAGTGACGAGGAAACCGGTATAGCTGGTTACCCTTTGCCTGTATCAGAAGACAGAATAATCAGCTTGCTGTCCTCTGAAACCTCTACCCTCTGAAACCTCTATCTGCTGGCTTCTGTCCTCTGTCACCTGTCATGTAGCGATGCATGGATTCAGCAGCAACCCTGCCCTGATAAACAGCCTTGGCCACGGTCTGGGGACCAAGAACATCATCTCCACCGGCAAAAATCCATTCTATACTGGTCTGCATGGTTTTTTTGTTAACACTGTAAGTACCCCATAACTCACATTTTAAATCCAGACCACTGTCAGCCGCATGGGACACTGTCTGACTGATGGCCGGTATCATTGAATCACCATTAATTGTAAAATTTGTCCCCTCTATGACAATTGGCCGCCTCCTACCTGATTCATCCGACTCCCCAAGCTTCATCTTCACGCATTCCACCCCGGAGAATCGTCCATTTTCCCGATGAATCCTGACGGGAGCCGCCAACTCTTCGATATGAATTCCTTCCTCCTGAAGATGCTTGATTTCAATCAATGACGCCGGCATTTCCTTTATGGTTCTACGATAAAGAATAAAAACTTCCTTTGAGCCACGACGCAAAGCAACCCTGGCCACATCAACCGCAACATTGCCGCCCCCTATAACCACAACCTTGTTGCCAATATCCACATTTTCTCCGCTTAAAACACGACGCAGATAATTCACCCCTTTCATCACCCCTTCGGTGTCATCCTCACCTTCTATGTTCAACTTTCTGCTCACATGGGTGCCAACTCCGAGAAAAATCGACTCATATCCCTCATTTTTAAGTTCAGCTAATGTCTTGTCAACACCAATGGTAATACCTTTATGAATTGTCACTCCACATTGCTTAAGTGCATAAAGTTCAGCACCAATGATATTGCGGGGAAGACGATAAGGAGGAATACCAACCGAAAGCATGCCGCCAAAAACCGGCAACGCCTCAAAAATAGTACATTCATAACCCTTATGAGCAAGAATATGGGCAACAGTTATACCGGCCGGTCCCGATCCAACGATCGCCACTTTCCTGCCATTGGCAATGGCACATTGTTTACACATATTTTTCCGGTTATTTACCATCCAGTCTGTCAGATATCTCTCCAGCACACCAATGGCAACCGATTCTCCTTTTTTACCCCGAACACAACTCCCCTCACACTGAAATTCATGGGGACAAACCCGGGAACAGACAGAGGGCATGGTACTTGTTTCCCGAACCTTCCAGTACGCTTCTTCAAACTTTTTTTCCCGTATAAGAAGGATAAAGGCAGGAATATCATTTTTAAGTGGACATCCGTCAACACAGACAGGTTTCCTGCACTGCAGACAACGGTTGGCCTCAAGCACAGCGGTTTCCTCGTCATAGCCAAGAGCCACCTCGTTGAAATCTGTTCTCCTTCCCTTTGAGGAAAGCTCCCGGGGATGCTGACGGGGAATGGTCAGTCTTTCTTTTGCTTTCATAGTTTCTCCATTTGTACTTCCATTGACAAGATGATACCCTTCAAATAAAAAACTCCATGGATAAAAAAAACTATTCTCATCTCTGCCTGTTAATCAGATAACCACCTGAATCCGTGACGAAAAAGCACTGAAAATTGTTAGAA
>CAZHPX010000360.1:0-1868 GCA_964534785.1 uncultured Desulfobulbaceae bacterium
TGTTCAGGATGGCGGTCAATAACCGCCATCCTCCGGGTTATTTCCTTCCCTGAAAATCCATTATCAATCAGAATCCGGGTAGTCCCACTTTCGATATAGGTACAGTTACCACGACTGCCGCCGCCCAGCACACATAGTTTCATAAATTTGTTTTTTTATATTTCCAATTCCTTCGCCAAAATGACAGTTCTGCCTTTTTGCTTCACGACACACGATATATGGTATGCAGCACTTACCGTCGCACATGACATATCCTGATTACCACCCATCAGGTAATCGAAAAAAACATTTTGGCTCTCACCCGGCAGGCACCATGGTAACCCTGAACATGATGCCCTGCGGGCAGATTGAATGTCTAAGTCTATTATAGCTCCTGTCTAATGAAGAGGATAACACGGATAACAGTGCAGCTTAATTTTTCTCAATTTCGGTCTTGACATGGGGGGTCCAATTTAGTTTTTTCAGGTTTTTTATTTTTTATCCTGCCATAATGAATAAGGGTGTGTAACCAGACTGGCATTAAAATAACGGTTGTCATCACTGACCTCCCTGCCAAGCCAGGAAGGTTTTTCAAATTTCTGGTTTTCGCTGTTCAACTCAATTTCCGCCACCACCAGCCCTTCATTATCAGCAAAGAACTCATCCACCTCATAGATAAAACCTTTATAATCTATCCGGTAGCGTTTTTTTTCAATAAGGGGTTGTATGCAAAGTTCCGCAAGAAGAGTATCAGCATCCGCCACCGGAATTTCATACTCATATTCCATCCGGCTGATACCAACACTTTTCCCTTTGATGGTCATAAACCCTTTGTTTCCTATAACCCTTACCCTGACAGTTCTCTTTTCATCAGCACCGAGATAACCCTGACGATATACAACGCCGGCGGCAAGTTTCTTCCAGTCATCATTTTTCAATAAAAACTTTCGCTCAATCTCTGTTGCCATTCCTCTACGCTCCCAGCGACTCCCGCCCTTCCTGTTCTTTGCGTAAACGATTCCTCTCAGCTTTCAACTCAAGGTATTCCTGCTCTGCCTTTTGCAGATACCCATCCTGGCGTTCTTTAATTTCCCTGACCTTGACATCAATTTTTTCCTGCCTGATACTCATCCCCTCCGCACCAAACAGAGTATTAGCGAGATACTTAAACGAAAACAGCATCAACTCTACATCATCATTTTTTATTTTATCAAGGGTTTCTTCATCAACCACATAGGTATCAAGAAAAGAACTTTCAAAAATAAACCTTCGAAAACTGCCCAGATCAGTTGAGGCCATGAAGAACATTCTCTTGGCCGACTCAGATAATGTTGCCTGGTAACCAAAAGATTTCCGCCTCATAACCAGCCTGAGCCATTCTTTGTTCAGTTCATCCCGCCTGTCAACCCCCTGGTCGACACGCCACTCACCTATGGTCCACTCTTTTGGCTCGTCAAACCCTTTACAATGCGGTTCTTTAACAATAAAAAAGAATTTATCCAATCTCTGATCTATGCCTCCCTCATGGAAATCAGCCATCCCCACCGGATAATATCTACAGGCTGTCGGTCGATCGGTATAGACAATGCAGCCCTCCGGAGTAACAAAAGGGCAGGCGTTTTTCCCTTTGGTCAATTTAATCTGCACCCCGGGCATATCTGTTTTCTCCAGATAAACCGGCTCGGTATACGAGGAGATAAACTCATGTCCCGCTAATTTCAACCTTTCGGACAATACCAGAATATCATAAGGCGTAAGGACAATTTTAATGTTATGACAACAGGCAGTGAAACAGGAAACTCCTGGATGACACTCAAATTTGAGCGGCGAATCCAGGGTAAGTTTCCTTGGCATTATGTTGGAAGGATTTTTGTCTGTACTCTTGAAAA
>CAZHPX010000361.1:0-1858 GCA_964534785.1 uncultured Desulfobulbaceae bacterium
CAGCACCGCGATTCACGGCGGCGAAGCCGCCGTGAACGATGAAATCAGCGGCTCGCTGGATTGGCTTGTTGGGAATAGCTCCTGTGACCACTATTTTCAATCCTAAAGCCGCACTAACAGCACCATAACAGAGCAGGATATGACCGCAATCAAAAAAACTGCAAAAAACTTGAAGGTATAGGGTCGTTTAAGGGGAGGGTAAGGTGGATCGTACAGGTATTTTTTGCAAGGGCTTTTTTCCAGGTTGAGATAATGCCTCATCATTTTGAAGAACACCTCAATATCCCATCGTTTACCGTATTATATGAACAACCTCTTCATCCGTAAGGTCGATCCCTGGAGCCTATCGCCACTCTGAATAGATAATCTCTTTTTCTTTTGTTATGGACAGGGGCGGGGCAGCCATAAGCTCGGAGGTAATTCTTCCGATAAGATTATCTGCCCCGGCGGGGACAAAACCTCTTTCCCCAGGTGGTGGAGAAAGAGCAGGAGCCGGTGGCATTACGACTGCTCTGGTGATCCATTCCCCTGACTCCGCCCGGCAGGCAACCCCGATTGCCGGTGCCATATTTTTTGTATCTATATCTTTACCGGCAATTTCGTACTGCCGGCAGTAGTACCCGTTTTTAGCGACAAAAGTGGTTACCGGAGTTATGACTATATCTTGAGAGTCGATGGAAAACGATCTGCCGCTGATAGTGTTTTCCAGTCCAGAACTCAACTCTGTACTGACCATGAGTGGAGAAAAAGTGGTTTGGGTTATTTTTGTTTCAATAGTGGTCAGCTCAGCGGCAAACCAGCCGCCGCCTATCCCCACACACAGGGTTAGAGAAAATGCCAGAACATGAGCAGGCTGCCAGGATGGCATCTTAAACAGGGATTTAATTTTTGCCCTTAAAAAGCAACCGGCTCGGTCTGTTTTTCCCTTTTTTCTTTTTCTTGACGAGTTGTCACTTTTTTCCCATATCCCGGCAACAAGATGTTCCGGCACCTCCTCATGGGCAGGCAGGTCATAGGTGTTTTTTAGTAATTGCCTGCTTTTTCTGAAAATATTTATCCTTTCTCCAAGAGTTGGGTTATTCTGGACAAGTTTTTCTATTTTTTCAGTTTCCCGTCTATCTAACTCTCCATCAACAAAGGACATTAGTTTTTCATCGCTTAACTCATCCATAACTCTCACCCTTTCACTTATTCTCTGTAAACATTCGGGTTGATGCAGATAGCGTAGACTTCGAACCCAGTGTTAAACTACGAGCCTTTAAATGTTTGACCTGCCCCACGGAGTCTGCGTTCGAAGTCTACGCATCTACCTGTTTGTTCGATTAGCCTCTCCATGAACCAGACTGTAAAGCCTGGTTCTGGCCCGTGCCAGGCGACTCATTACTGTTCCCACCGGCACAGCTAGGATTTCTGCTGTTTCCTTGTACGACCTGCCGTCAACACAGACAAGGGCAAGGAGTGTTCTTTCATTTTCCGACATGGTCTCCATGGCCTGCATGGTCTGTTTGAGAAACAGTCGGTTTTCGTTTTCGGTGCTGCTGTTTCCACCTTCCAAATAATTATATGCTTCATCAAATGAGCTCTCAGATATGGAAGAACGAGGTGACCTTGACATATCAATACGAATTCTGTGGATAATCTTGAACATCCAGCTATCCAGCCTGGTATCATTTTTATAGAGGTTTTTCTTCGCCAGAGCCCGTTCACAGGCAGCCTGGACAAGGTCGTCAGCGTCATATCTGTTCGAAGTCAATGTGTAGGCAAACCTCCTCAAACGAGGGAGAAGTTCAACTAATTGCTGCCTGAATATATCGCTGCCATTTTCTTCAGCCTGCACTGCGAAGAGGATACATTTTGT
>CAZHPX010000362.1:0-1846 GCA_964534785.1 uncultured Desulfobulbaceae bacterium
GATGCATTTGCCAAGACAACATTTCCCATATTGCACTCCCCTTCAGAAAATCTCATCCAATGAAACGCTGAAACGTGCGACATCTTCAAGTTTTTTCCTTGATGTGTAACACACACTAAAAAATAATAATACTCGGTGTCAAGTCTTTTTTGCTCTTCCGCAGAATTTGTAAGTCAGAGATGTGGGGCAGAGATAAGAAAAGGCGGGAGGGATACGACTCTCCCACTCCGGCGTCGGGATTGTTGATTTTCAGACCAGCGCATCCTGTTTTTTCCCGGCAAAAGGAATCACCACGATTTCCAAGATAGAGGGAAGAACAGGATGTTGGTCAAAACCTCACTGAGTCGGATTCACAAGCTCAAGTCTTTCGTTTACGACAAGCTGGGATAGCGTATTCCTGTCCGTGAAGATGGCCGTGGAAGGCTTTAACAACAAAGTGAAAGTCACTACGAGAAAATCCTACGGGTTTCGGATATTGGCATTGTTAATTTTGCATAGATGCTGACATGGTAATCTGTTGAAATGATTAAGTAAAAGTTTCCAGAAACTATATTTATTTACACCTCATCTTAACCCGGCATCGTTTTATCAAACCGAACAGGAAGGAGAAGGGATTGAATCGAACGGGTTTAAGTGTTCCCGGAACTACAAAATCCGTGACCCGCATATCTTCGGGACAAGACAGGGGGAAATGTAAATCAGCCAGCCTGCTGCCGGGTAACGACAAACGGGCTGCCTCCCTGTGCAAGGGCGAATCTTCTGGGGCGGCTCCGAGAACAGCAAGCAGAGCCGTATCCACAGCCACCGGACTCCATCCCCCGCCAACAAGACGCAAAGGGTACGACAAACCACTGATCGGCCCGGTTTCATGCATGGCCTCTATGCCATCAACCAGTGTAATGGTTTTGGGCAAAACGGCCACAAGCTCAAGCAAAAGCTCCGCAAAACGATCTCCATTGCCGCCATACACCATGTGCCACCATGGCTTATGCCGACCGCTTAGACAACCAAAACAATTCTTCACCGCCATGGTAACTCTCATCTGGGCATGGGCCTTAACCCTTGGCAGATTGACCAGCAGATCACAATCCATGGCATCCACTGCCATGGATGCCTTAACCCCACCGACAAGGGTCATGGTGCGGGTGTCCCGGAAATTACTTATCACTATCCCAAGTTCACGCAGATCATCGATAATCCCCAGGCTGCCCAGAACTGAAACGGCCGAGCCAAAAGCCGGGGAGTCACCAATCTGCATTCTGGCACCGTGGTCAATAAACCAGCGAGCCACAGCAAGAATAAATCTTCCATCGGTACAAGGTAAAACGCCTCTTCTCGCAGTAACAAGATTAGGTTTCAGCATAACCCGTAAACCATTTAAACTCTCAGGTCTGCCGACGGCCCCTATAATCTGATCAATGGCATGGGAAAGTGCATCATCTGTATAATTCCGACAACTTATTAGACCGACTGATTCTGCCTGCATGTTCATTACCGGTAAACAGAAAAAAGACAAAAAAAAACCGGCTCAACCACAACGGTTGAGCCGGCCAAAAGGAGAGAAGAGATGTAGAACTGCTCTCCTTGTTGCACGGCTCGTGCCATAAACAGAAAACAAACCAAAAAATATAAAAACTAATCATTATTAGATGTTAGCAAAAGGGTCGCCGGACATGAAGAAACAGGCCACTTGCCCAAAATACAACCTTTTGAACTATACGGCAAGCCTAAGATCGGCATATCCCCTATCATCCCCTATAAAAACAAAAAGTTATTAAAAAGTATCATTTTCCGGGGACAGGTAAAAAATATTGGCCGACTTCTGTATTTAATGATGGACTGGGTG
>CAZHPX010000363.1:0-1845 GCA_964534785.1 uncultured Desulfobulbaceae bacterium
AAATCCGAGTTCCGCTTTCCGGAGTTACATTGCTTCTCAGGATAAAATCTACCCGTCGGTTTTTGGCTTTGTTTTCCAGAGATATATTAGGGACAAGGGGACGGGTACAGCCATATCCAATTGCCGACATACGATCCAGTGAAAAAAGTCGTCCTCTATTGTAAAAACGCATGACTGCCACTGCTCTGTGAACGGAAAGCTCCCAGTTGTTCATCCCGTCTCTTGTAAAGGGTGTATCATCTGTATGTCCTTCTATGTACATGAGCATGGGCAGGGGACGGATAATATCGGCTACTTTTCGCAGCAACGGGTAGCTTGCTGGATCAAGAACAGCCTTTCCCGGGGCAAATAAAAGCGAATCGTTAATCCGCAGGATAATAGTGTCATTATCTTTTTCCAGCAGTTCAATCTGTTGGTTGACCTTGCTTAGTTTAAGGTCGGTTTTAATCTGTTGGTAATGTTTTGTGACGGTTTCCCTGGGGATAATGGTGAACTCTTCGGCTGGTGGAGACGGTATGACCGGTATCTGGAATTTTGCTGGAGGAGCTCCTTCCCGCCAGCCAAAAGCATCTCTTAAGGATTGTTGAGCCTTAAACACTTTAACAGGGTCAAAGCTGGCCATGGAAACCAGTACAACAAAAAAGGTGAGGAGGAGGATGACCATATTTGTGAAAGGGACCATCCACAAGGGGACACCCATGGGACATTTTTGTTTTTTTTGGGCCATGACTGTTAAACCTATTTGTTAAAAACCGATTCCCGCAATTTCGGGGCAATAAATGCATGTAATTTTTGTTCCATAATCCTTGGGTTTTCCCCGGAGAGAATTGCTCCCATTCCCTCAACAATAATAATTTTATGGAGTAATTCATCTTTTGAACGGGTTTTAAGTTTACCGGCAATGGGAATGAAAAGAATATTTGCCATCACGGTTCCGTAAAAAGTGGTTAGCAGGGCGATGGCCATGGCCGGGCCGATTGCAGAAGGATCATCTAAGTTTTCCAGCATCTGGACAAGACCGATCAGGGTTCCGATCATTCCCATGGCGGGGGAAATAGAACCAAGGGACTCAAAAATACTTATTCCTTTTTCGTGACGTGCCTCAATGAAATCAATTTCCGTATTGAGCATGTTTTTCAGATCGGCCGGCTCTTGTCCATCAACAGCCATCTGCAGAGCTTTGACAAGAAAATCATTGTCAACCGCATCTATGGAACCCTGAAGAGAAAGAATACCTTCTTTGCGAGCCTTGTTGGCAAATTCCATCAGTTGTTCCAGCAACTGATTAATATTGGCTTCTTTAACAAGAAAAGTCTTTTTGGCTACATTAATGGCACCTGCTACATCTTTTAAAGGAAAGTTAACCAGGGCAACACCTGCTGTCCCGCCAAAAACGATCATCATTGCAGCACCATCAATAAACATTGCGATACCACCACCCTGCATGATGGCCATGAACATTAAACCAAATGCGGCAATTATGCCGAGTATTGTACCTATATCCACAAAGTTATCCTTGTTGATAGTTTATGGTTGATTGTTCTTTCCGTGTCAGGGAAACAATATGTCACAATATCACATAAATTATGTCATATTGCTTCTGAGCGAACCTGTATGCAATTTTTGTAACCGTTCACCACAGGTGCTGATTTACGGAAAACTCAGGCCTGTAAGCGTTTACCAGTGCTTCATGGAGTCTACGCTCGAAGTCTACGCTCGAAGTCTACGCTCGAAGTCTACGCTTATCTATCTATCTATCTATCTATCTATCTATCTATCTATCTATCTATTCGTTTATTATGCCTGTGCAGCATACTAATGTTATGTAAGCAGGTATAAGGTATA
>CAZHPX010000364.1:0-1835 GCA_964534785.1 uncultured Desulfobulbaceae bacterium
TCCCCGAAGCCATGCTGACCTGTACCGGCAAATTATAGATAACGGGGTGCTGCTCAGTGAATATCCCTGCGGGACAAGACCGGATGGTTTCCGGTTTCCGGCCCGGAACCGGATTATCAGTGGGCTTTCCAGGGGAGTTGTGGTGGTGGAGGCGGCATTGAAATCAGGTTCCCTTATAACTGCCCGGCTGGCTCTGGATCAGGGCAAGGAGGTTTTTGCCGTGCCGGGGAGGATTGATTCATTCCGCAGTGAGGGAACCCACCGGCTTATTCGTCAGGGTGCTTATCTCGTTCAAAGCGTTGATGACATATTTTTTGAGCTTGGTCTTTTGCCTGTGGCGGCGGCAGAGAAGACAGGGGCTGGAGGAGGGCATTTTGAAACCGATCCGGCAGGGATGCAGGTTTTGAATTGTCTGGATGTCTATCCTGTTGATATTGATACGCTTATGCGGGTGAGTGGACTTGATGGCGGACGAATTCTTGATGTGCTGTTGCAGCTTGAGTTGCAGGGGCAGATCAGGCAGTTGCCGGGACAGATGTATGAAAAGATCGTGCTTGAGTAATTCTGGATTTCTGGCTCTGATGTATTGTTTACAGATTTGGGGTGAACACTTACAGGTCGAAGTTTTTCGTAAATCAACACCTGTGGTGAACGGTTACGATTCGGCTACAAAAAAGTAAATATTTACAATGCAGTGGTTTTGATAGTTCTTATAGCATAAGCCGAATATTTACACAAAAAAGGGGAAATGATATGGAATTTAAAGATTTTACAGATCTTGCAGCCTTTGAGAAGCTCAAACGGTTATCTGATACCCCTTTTACCCTGACTGAACCTGGCCGGCTTTCAGCTCATCGTTTTCAAAAATACAGGCTCTCTTCCTGTGGATTTGACCTGCTTTATGCGACCCAGCGAATCGATGATGAAGTACTTGACAGTTTGCAGGAACTGGCCGATGAGGCACAACTGATTGATAAATTTATTGCCATGAAGCAGGGGGCAGTTATTAACCGCATAGATGCTCTGGAAAGTGAAAATCGCCAGGTACTGCATACTGCCTGCCGGGATATTTTTCGCGGGCAGCCCGACCACCGTCAATCCTCTGCTGAGGCGATGGAGCAGTTGAGCAGGCTGGAAAAGTTTCTTGGAAGTCTGGATGAAGACCGGATTGTCAATGAGGCTGGAGAGTCGTTCACAACCATGGTCCAGGTTGGAATCGGCGGTTCTGATCTTGGTCCCAGGGCAATCTGTCATGCCCTGGCTGCATATGCCCGTCCGGGGCGGTCTGTCAGGTTTATTGCCAATGTTGACCCCGATGACGCAGCCGCTGTCCTTGCCGGTCTTGACCTGTCCCGTACCCTGTTCAATGTTGTTTCCAAGAGCGGCACTACTCTTGAGACCTTGACCAACGAGGAGCTGATCAGAAATGCTGTTGCCCGGGCCGGTCTTGATCCGGCCCGCCATATGGTGGCTGTTACCGGTAAAGGCGGTCCCATGGATGATCCCAACCGTTATCTTAAATCTTTTTATATGTATGATTATATTGGCGGCCGCTATTCGGTAACTTCCATGGTTGGTGCAGTGAGCATGGGTTTTTTGCTTGGCTACAGCGGGGTAATGGAATTTCTTGCCGGTGCCAACGCCATGGATATTGCTGCCGGGGAGCGGGATATACGGGAAAACATGCCGCTTCTTCTTGCCATGCTTGGAATTTGGAATCATAATTTTCTCAAACATTCGACCTTTGCTGTTTTGCCGTACTCCCAGGCCCTGGCAAGATTTCCTGCCCATCTTCAGCAATGTGATATGGAGAGTAACGGTAAATCAGTCACCCG
>CAZHPX010000365.1:0-1831 GCA_964534785.1 uncultured Desulfobulbaceae bacterium
TAAATCCTAAATGTGAAAACCTGAACTCTGAAAAAACAGAAAAAATAAAAAATTTTTATCATCATAAAACTATGAAAAAAAATATCTGTTGTTTTCTTTTTGTCATACAGCTCTGTTTTCCTGTTCATGGTCTAGCCATGACCATCGGAGATGAACGGCGGATAAGTGAAAAGCTGCTCTTTGCTGTCCGGGCTGAATTTGAGCTGCTTGATTCTCCTGATTTAAGTCAATATATCAACGAGCTTGGTGATGAGGTGCTTGCCGTGGCCGGGACGCAGTTTTTTGATTATCATTTTTTTGTGGTGAAAAACGACCAGTTCAATGCCTTTGCCGCCCCTGGCGGCTTGATTTTCTTTTACTCCGGTTTGATCCAGGTCATGAAGAATGAGGATGAACTGATGGGGGTCATGGCCCATGAAGTTGCCCATGTGGTTTCCCGCCACATTGCCCGGAGGATTGATAAAGGGGGAAAAATAAATGCTATCTCGGTGGGTCTTGGTCTTGCGGCTCTTGCCTTGGGTAAACCTGAGCTGCTGATTGGCTCCATGGCTGCCGGTCAGGCTGTGACTCTTCATTACAGCCGTGAAGATGAAGAACAGGCAGATCGTCTTGCCTTTAACTGGCTGCAGGCAATGGGACGGGATCCGGCTGCCATGGAAAGTATGCTGCAAACCATGCGGAGGATAAGTCGTTTCCGTTCTGACAGGCTGCCCCAATACCTGCTCACCCATCCCAACCCTGAAGTCAGGATTGATTATATCCAGTCTTTGTTAGAGGTTTATAATAAACAAACAAGTAAGCAGGATTCTTCTCTTTCATACCGCCGGGTGGATAATTTTCGTTTTCTTCGTTTCAAGTACCGGATCATGATTCAGACCATGGATCACGAACAGTTGCGTATCCATTGTCTTAATATTTTAACTGGAGACGGAGAGCAGGAAAAGAAGATTATGGCCAGGTTTGGTCTCTCCCTGCTGGCCCGGGCAGAGCTTGATTTTACTCGCTCGGAAGAACTTTTAAAAGAGGTGATCGCTAATTATCCTGAGGAAGATATTCTATATGTTGATCTCGCCGTACTGATGATGAACTCTGGAAATCTTCGGGAAGCTGTAAGACTGCTTGAGAAGGTGGTGAAACGGGATCCAACCGAGCTTTATGCCCTATTTGAGCTGGGCAGAGCCATGGTAAAACAGGGGCAGTATGACGAGGCGGAAAAATTTTTTCGCCAAGTTTCTCTGGTTATGCCGGAATATGCCAGGCTCTGGCACGAGCTGGCACGGGTCAAGTCCAGGCAGGAACTGCATGGGGAGTCCAGATTTTACCTGGCGAAGTCTTCGCTGTATCGGGGGAGAACAAAGCAGGCACAACGAGGTTTTGAGCGGAGTGTTGAAGATGAGAAACTATGCGGGAAACTTCGCAGTGAAGCCCGGGAAATTTTATCTAAGTTGAAAGAGCTGAAAAAGATTTAGTTTATATTTTCATATAATTATAACATTTAAGGTGAAGTTCACAATAACCTCTGGCAATGTAAAACGCAGGCAAAGTTCGGTCTCCGGCACTCATGTTCTTTCAATGGCCGGTGAGTGTGCCGGATTTTTACCAGAGATTATTGATAAGTTACAGCGACCAGTGATATCCAATTGAAATTGTTTTATTAAACGTTTGGGCAATAATGCCCGGACATAATAAAATTTAGCCCTTCGGGACGTCCATTTGCACCACAGATGAATGCTCATAGATTCAGGATTATAGTTCGTCGCAAATGAATTGATACTCAATTGTGTGCTCGTAACATCTCCCCTGCGGTGTTACGAGCTTATGTGCGGATATC
>CAZHPX010000366.1:0-1829 GCA_964534785.1 uncultured Desulfobulbaceae bacterium
ACTGTTTTTGTACCGAAAAAAAGATTAATTATTTAACTACTTCCACCATACAAGCATGGAAACAAGAAGTCTGTCCCTATAATATCTACAAAAAGAGGAATTGACAATTGCAACCCCTATGGTTACGATATGATGCCTGATCAAATCATTCAGACATAAAGGACTCGAAAACTTCTTCTACTCTGGGAAACATTATCAAAAATATGTATCCGTGATACCGGTATTTCAGAGATTTCTGCCTCCATGAGCTATCCGGCTTTTCCTCAAGGCCCTGTTACTGATAGCGTATAGACCGGTCAGCAGATAAAGAATTCCTCCGATAACATAGATATGGCGAATGGATACAAATCCTGAAAGCCATGCAAAGAAAACACCTGAAAACATAAACACGCCATTGCTTAACATCTCCCGGGTTGCATAGACTCGTCCCAGTTGCCCCTTTTCAACCGTACTCTGCAAGAGTGAATCCTGGGCCACATCACGGATGGCAAATGGCGGACCAAACACAAAAGCCCAAATCACAGCCATCCATACAGTTTGACTGCTGGCATAAGCCAAGGTAAATAAGCCGGTGGCACAAGCATTTACAATAATGATATGCCCCGGATAGCGGGACAGCCAATTATTAATGGCCAGTGCCACAAGAGAACCCAGAATCATTCCTGCAAAGTACCCGGTTACCTGATATCCCCAATCCACAGCATCTCCATGCAAAGCCCTGGTGGTAAAAGCCAGCATTAAGGCTCCTGTCCAGATGCCATGGGGAAGATGTTCCACGGTTTCCATGATCGTAAGTGGTCTGGCAATGGGATGCCTGCATAAATAATTCCAACCGGAAATCCATGATTTCCAGACAGACTCCCCCTTGCCTTTTTTTTTCGCATCCTTTCGCCTGAACTCCACAATGGGTACTGCGGCAAGGGTTGCCAGCATAAACAGAGCAGTCACTCCAAAGACAATCTGAGACAACGGCAGAGATAAAATAAGCCAACCACCAGCCGTATAGGAAATGGCCATCATGATTTGATTAGAGACCAGGATAAAGCTGTTGGCCTTGACAGGTGGCCAATATTTACCAGCGAAGGAATAAGGGCCATCCGGGCAGGACGGTGAAAAGTATCAGCAGCAGAGATACTGGCCAATAAAAGATATATAACGGCAACAGACATCTCTTTGGCAACATGCAGATACCATATGGCAAGACCAACCAGCAGGATCTGAACAAACCCCATAACAATAAGCATGTTTTTACAGGGAAAACGATCAACCAGAACCCCGGCAGCAGGGCCAAGCAAAAATGGCGGCAGAGTTCGAGCCACCATGGCCCCGGCTGCCATTAAAGTGGATGATGTCTGTGCAAAAACAGCGACCAAAATCGTGACAGTAAACAGTTCAACAGCCAGAGTTGTGGTTACATTGACTGACCAGAGATAGAAAAAATATTTTTTATTCATTTACACCGTGATTTCGCATACCATCGGCAACTGAAAACCAGGAATATTTTTGAGATAATCCGAAAGAGATATTCCGAAATTTACGGGAACAACAGAAGTTCCGGTAAATCCCCTCCATACCAGAAATCTATAAATAAGACACTAAAGTTTCCAGTTTTCAGGGTTAAGTGTTATAATGCCCGCAATTATATATTATGTACTCCAACCAAAAAAATGTGGAGGCAAGGGCAATGCTGACAAGACGGAAACTGCTTAAATACGGTTTTTATCTACGACCTCTCTCTGTATCGGCTGTAAGGGCGACCTGTCTGTTGCCGAAACAAATACAGAACCTGTGGAGGCTCGCTTTTACAAAAAACTTAACGGTGGGATAGT
>CAZHPX010000367.1:0-1823 GCA_964534785.1 uncultured Desulfobulbaceae bacterium
TGAACCCCTTGCTGTTTTCCTTCCTTAAGTATTGGAATTTCATTCTTTTTTATTGTGTACAGGTGGAGAAAAAGTAGGAAGTGGAAATGATGTAGTCAGGATATTGACGCCATGATTTTTTTCTCCTGTGCTTAAAACATCATATCATATTTATAGTTAGTAACGACTTTTTAAGTGGAGAATGTAGAATAAATGATAAATTATATGGCTCATGGATATTTTCATTTTGACAAAACTATTATTTTAATAATACATGAAAAGAAAACATCTATGCAAGGAGATTTTAAACTTATTTTGTAATTGCTCAGCAACATCCCACATAGAGGGTTTATGCTTATCTGTTTGCAGGTTCAGGTTTTCAGGTAAAATATCTGACCCAAAAAACTCTATTTTTGCATAAATTTACGATAGTTACAGGTGCTTACAGCAAGAGACATGGGTGTTTTACAGTCTTCATCAAACAACTCCTTGTTTTTTATAATTTCTACCTTGATTTTTATAATTTCTACCTTGATTTTTACCGGCATCGTATGAGATACTATAACTGTGTATGTAAATATTCGGGTTGGTGAAAAATCAGTGAAAAACTACGATTTCTTATCCGGCACTCAGTTTTGTCTTTCAAGTACTGAGGCCGTACACAGGTCTGAGTGCCGGATGCGGGTGAGGCGAATAGGACGAAATGGGGTGATAGTCGAACATTTAACTGTGTATAGTCTTTATGTTAATAACATGTGATTCACGGCGGCTCCGCCGCCGTGAATCGCGGTGCTGACTTCGTCAAGTACCTGGTTCCGTCGCTACGCGCCAGAACCAGGTACTTGACCAGACACCGTGCACAGTGCAGTCAAGCTTCGCTTGCCCGCACTGCACACGGTGCTGGTCAGCACCGCGATTGTTGCATACCCAAATCAGGTTTTCGAAAACTCCATTTGTTTGGGCACACGGTCTCCTCTCGCCACAATGAACTTTAAAGCTCTAAACTCCTTTCTAATGAGGTTATGTTATGCGTTGTCCTAAATGCGGATATATTTCTTTTGATAATCAGGAAAGCTGTAGGAAATGTCGAAAACCGGTAAAATTTACTGAAGATCTGGAAGGGGTGATTTTTGCAGTTCAGTCTCCGCTCTTTCTTGACCTTGATGGTGGTTCAAACGGAGACAGGGAGAGTGTTGATACCTTTGCTGCAGACAAAACCGGAGAGACAGAACCGGTGTCAATGGATGGGGACGATGAACTGGATATGGCAGAAATTGAAATTGATTTCGGCGAAGAAGATGACCAGCTGTTTTCCCTTGAACTTGATCATGGAAAGTCTGATATTCAAGAGATTGATTTATCTGAAGATGACCATGTAAGTGAAACCGTTTCTTTTGATTCAACCAGCCTTAATGAAGAACAGGAAGGCAGCGGCTTGCAGCTTGACTTTGCAGATATTGATATTTCCGACCTCGCCCCACCGGAAGCAAAAAGCATTGATGCAGATACAGATGATGAGGTAGGCATTGACTTTGCAAAGTTAGAATCATCTCCGGCTGTAAAATCAAAATCAGCTACAACATCAGGGGCAGGGCTGGACGACCTGTTAGTTGAAGGACTTGACTTAGATGGTCCGACTCCACCTGTGGCAGGAAGTAAAAGCTCTCATATGCTGAGACCTTCTTTGAAAACAGGTACTGCTCTTGATGATTTTGAAGTTGATCTTGACGAATTGATTACAGAAGAAAGGTAGAAAAAATATTGACAAGTCCGGGCATGCTTGTTAGATAACTTTTTTTCATGGTTTATATGCCGGGATAGCTCAGTCGGTAGAGCAACGGACT
>CAZHPX010000368.1:0-1792 GCA_964534785.1 uncultured Desulfobulbaceae bacterium
AGCCATATAAGTGATATTGCGAGCATATTTTTTTGGAAATAACGCAGAGATGGGGAAAAATGCATTCTCGGACAAGCTCCTAGATAGTTACGAGTTTTTTTTGTTTTCACCTGATCTTCTCTGTTTTGGCAGATCAAAAATATTGTCAAACGACACCTTGCCCGCAGAAATTTCCCTTAGGGTCATGACTATTTCCCTGTTTTTCCCGTTAACCAGAAATGGTTCTCCCTTGCGGTGTTGACGAATTCTTTCAATGGTAAGGTGGACAAGGGCAAACCGATTATGGTTACCTACTTTTTCCAGGCAGTCTTCAACTGTAACACGAGCCATTTTATTCTCCTTGCAATTTCAGCAATACTATCATGGATGGGATATAACGGTATGATAAACATCATGGTCGATGTTAAATATGTACTATATTCAGATGGTTACCATTGCATGATTAGACTTTATCGAGCAAAGGGGTTGCGTAAAAGCATTGTTTCTTCCCGGTCAGGTCCAACAGAGATGATAACTGGTGGAATACCTGAAATATCTTCTATTCGTCGGATATAATCTCTGGCCCGCAGGGGCAGATCTTCAACACAGCGAACATCGGAAATTTCTTCCTCCCAGCCCGGCATGCTCTCGTACGTGGGTTTGATCAGGGATGTTTTGCGAATGTTACCTGGCATACAGGAGTATTCTTCCTTTCCCACTGTGTATTTGTTGGCAATTTTTATTTCAGGCTGTCCGGAGAGGACATCAAGCTTGGTGATGGCAAGTCCGGTCAAGCCGTTCAGCCTGACGGCATCATTGGCAACAACCATATCCAGCCAGCCGCAGCGGCGGCGGCGGCCAGTGGTGGCACCGAACTCTCCACCTTTTTCCTGCAGCTCATCGCCGACCTCGTCACCTTCCGGCAGTTCTGTCGGGAAAGGCCCCTCGCCAACCCTTGTCGTATAGGCTTTGAGGATACCGATAACCTCGTCTATGTGGGCAGGTCCAAATCCGGAGCCGATACAGGCATTGCCGGCAATGGTATTGGAAGAAGTCACAAATGGATAGGTGCCATGATCTATATCAAGTTGGGTTCCCTGTGCTCCTTCAAAGAGGATATTTTTTCCGGCCCGTCGGGCGTTGTCCAGCTCCATGGAGACATTACCGATAAATGGTGATAACTTTTCGGCATATTTTTCAAACTCTTCCTGTATCAGCTCAAGTGATGCAGGTTCACCGCCGAATTGTTTAACCAGGTGAAAGTTTTTCTCTTCAATGTTGGTCTTTAATTTGTCAAGGAACAGGGGTCGATCGAGAAGGTCTCCGACCTTGATACCAATCCGTCCTACTTTATCCATATAGCATGGCCCGATACCACGCCCGGTCGTGCCGATTTTTTCCCCTTTGCTTAAGGAATTTTCCCGAGCCTGGTCAAGCATACAGTGATAGGGCATGATCAGATGAGCGTTTTCACTGATCAGCATTTGTTCCGGGGTTACCTCCATTCCTCTGCCATGAAGACGATCCATTTCTTCCAGTAAAGCACCGGGGTCAATGATGACCCCGTTACCAATCATGCAGGTTTTGTTTTCATAGAGAATCCCAGAGGGGATAATATGAAAAACATATTTTTCCCCGCCAACAATCAGGGTATGCCCGGCATTATTACCGCCCTGGAAGCGGACAACGCAATCTGCGTAACGAGTAAGCAGGTCAACAATTTTCCCTTTGCCTTCATCACCCCACTGGGTACCAACCACAACTACGCTGGCCATGTAGAATTCCTTTTTGTGTACATAATGCCCTTCGGGGC
>CAZHPX010000369.1:0-1773 GCA_964534785.1 uncultured Desulfobulbaceae bacterium
TTTAACAGTTATGCAGCCACTATATATTGTATGAACTTGAGTTAAGCGGATACCCAGTTCAGGTTATTTATTGCTGAACCTTGGATTTGGGTTTTAAGCTTCAACTTGAATATTAACCCTCAAACAATTACAGAACAGAGCCTGCCTGTAATAGAGTTTACCCGCCCGATGAATTTCCCCATAGAACAGGTCGTTGCCCGGCTTGAATATGAAGTTGTTGATTATGATGTACCGGTGGTGGATCTTATTGCTTCCCAGACCGGGGATCCTTTCAAGGTGCTGGTGGCAACTATTCTTTCCGCCAGGACCAGGGATGAGGTTACTGCGGCAGCTTCCCGCAGGTTGTTTCGCCGGGCTGGCAGTTTGAAAGAGCTGGCAGAACTGTCTGCAGACGAGCTGGAAAAAATAATCCGTCCGGTTGGATTTTTTCGCAATAAGGCCGGCTATCTTGCCCGTCTGCCAGAAGTCATGGAAGAAAAATTTTCCGGACGGATACCAGAGACCATTGCCGAGCTTGTCCAGCTTCCAGGGGTGGGACGCAAAACCGCTAATCTCGTGGTGGCTGTGGCTTTTGGTTGGCCGGCTATCTGTGTGGATACCCATGTCCACCGGATTATGAATATATGGGGAATGGTGCAGACCTCCACACCTCTACAGACAGAAATGGAGCTGCGGCGTATTCTTCCTGAGAAATACTGGATAAGAATTAATTTTCTGCTGGTTGCCTTTGGCCAGGGTATGTGCAAGCCCCGTCTTTCCCATTGTGATCGCTGTGTGCTTACTGATCTATGTCCCCGGATTGGGATAACTCCCGGGCGGATATCAGGTAATAATTCAGCAGGTGAGTCGGATATGGAAGATATTGTCATGGTTTCCTGGAATGTCAACGGCTTGCGGGCAGCCTTGAAAAAAGGGTTTCTTGATGTCTTTCATGAACTTGATGCTGACATTTTTGCCATTCAGGAAATTAAGGCCATGCCGGATCAGTTGCCGGAAGAAGTAAAAATAATCCCTGACTACCATGCTTATTGGTACCCTGCTGCGAAAAAAGGTTATTCAGGAACAGCGGTGTTCAGTCGGATAAAACCAAAAAATGTGTTGTATGGTTTTGGAGTACAGGAATTTGACAGGGAAGGCCGAACTCTCACTCTGGAATTTGATGATTTTTTTCTGATAAACTGTTATTTTCCCAATTCTCAGCATGAATTGAAACGGCTTGATTTTAAACAGCGGTTTAATGACTGCGTATTGCAATTTATGGAAAAACTGAGCGAAAAAAAATCAGTGGTACTTTGTGGTGATCTTAATGTCGCTCATCGGGAAATTGATCTTGCCAACCCAAAAGCGAATCAGAAAAATCCCGGATTTTCTCCGCAGGAACGGGCATGGATGGACGAACTTGTTCGAGCCGGGTTTGAGGACTCTTTCCGGATGTTCAACCAGGAACCGGATAATTATACCTGGTGGAGTTATCGTTTTAATGCCAGAGCAAGAAATATCGGCTGGCGGATTGATTATTTTCTGGTGGACCCCGGCAGCAGAGACCGGGTAAAAGGGGCGGATATCCATGCTGAGATTACCGGTTCTGACCATTGTCCGGTCAGTCTGAGATTCAAATAGAGCCCCTGATCCATAACCATAAATTCTGAACTCAAAACATGAAACCTGAATCCTGCAATTGCAAAGTTTGCGTATAACATAATGTCTTTTCAGATATATTTTTATTTTTCTCATATCGGCGTACAGGATTTAGGTGAAAATTAAAAGTTCACG
>CAZHPX010000370.1:0-1760 GCA_964534785.1 uncultured Desulfobulbaceae bacterium
CGATTCACGGCGGCGAAGCCGCCGTGAACAAGAGGTTAAACATTACGACCGGGAAAGATATAATAACAAGACAACCACTGGCAACAGGAGAAATAATGACAAAGGAACGAAGGGAATTTATCAGGCCAGAAAGTCTCCACCTGGTAGACTATCTTGTTGTTGACGAACAGGGACAGCAGGGGGAATACTCAATGGGCAGGACACTCAATGTCAGCGAGGGGGGAATTCTTCTCGAAACCCAGTCAGAAATACTCACCGGGATGCAGGTCATGATAACCCTGGAACTGGATAATGAGTTGATCGATATTATGGGGAAGGTGATGCATACAACCTGTAAGTCCGGGCGTTACCATAACGGTATTGAATTTTTCCATGTGGCAGACTACGATAAAACAACTCTTACCAAATATATTAATGAGTTCAATCGAAAACATAAATTATCCCCGTCCGATTCATAGACTCATGACAGAGTATAGAGGACAGAAAGCTGGTTATTCTGTCTTCTGATTTCTGTCTTCTGATACAGGCAGAGGATAGAATCAGTAAGCTGCCTGCAGCAGTATTGTTTTGGGTGGGCACAATACAAAAACGAGATATCCTGCTCACCTGGTGCACCGCTCTGCGGTGTGACACCCCCACCATCACCAGTGCGGCAAAGGGTAACCAACTATACCGGTTAAGAATGACATTGCAGATTCATGCAGGTATCCATGGCGTCGACCGGATTACAGTAGTGGTTATTGGCAGCTCCCTTGTTCGACATTCGATATTCACATCTTAATGTATCGGAAAATTAAAGTTTTTCTCAGAATCATTCCTATTTAAATGGTCAATTATCAGTTACTGACCATTGATAACTGGTAACTTCTGCCCGAAGGGCATTATGTTCTATTAAAAACAGGTGATTACAAAGATGCAAGATTCGGAAAATGTAAAGAATATTACTCATGGGCAACCTGTGTTTATCTCATATCCTCATCATCAGGATGACGAGATCAGTTTGGTTGATATTTGCAGAACGCTTTGGCAGGAGAAGAAAATAATAACAGCTTTTTTTGCCTTATGTTTGCTGTCGGCATTACTTATGGCTTTTATTCTACCCAGCATGTACCGGGCAGAAATTATTTTACGGCCACCTTTGCTTGAAGATGTTGCAGGGCTGCAAAGATTCACTGTTCATACACTTGATCAGCATAAAGTACATCACAGATTTATTGTTAATTTAAACAGTATGGGCTTGAGGTACAGGTTTTTCAAGGAGAATCTTATACCGGAGCAATCAGATGAGAAAAGAGAGATTACATTTGATGAATATGAAAAGTTTGAGGCAATATTCAATAAACAGATAAATATCACTTCTGCGGACAGAGGCAGCAATGATAAAGAAAATTTTTTTACAAATGTGTCTCTGGATGGCAGGGACAGAGATGTAATTACTGATGTGCTGAACAGGTATATAGATTTCGTTGATAGTTTTACTGTTACATCCCTGATTGATGAGATTGACTCCCAGTTAAATACCAAAAAAAAGGCAATAGAGGCACAGATAAAAGAACTGCAATTAACAGCCCGAAAAGAATTGCATGATGAGATTTTTCGGATTAAGGAAGCATTGACCGTTGCAAAACGACTCGATTTTGCAGATTTTGATGCTTTTTTCAAGATGTCTGGTTTTGATGTGAAATATCCTGATTTAAGTATTCCTTACTACTAGTTCGTCTCATTAAAACATTTACTTATTCTTCTTTTTAGGCTATTCT
>CAZHPX010000371.1:0-1756 GCA_964534785.1 uncultured Desulfobulbaceae bacterium
CTTGTCGATGATGATGAAGGAATCCAGCTCCTCTATCGTGAAGAATTTGAAGATGAAGGATACAGGATTGAGTCTGCCATGAACGGAGAAGAGGCACTGGAAAAATTCAAAACAGCACCACCTGACCTGGTTATCCTGGACATCAACATGCCCGGCATGAACGGCATAGAGGTATTGCGGCAAATGAAGGAAATAAACTCAAAATTGCCGGTCATTCTCTGCAGTGCCTACCATGAATTCAAACAGGACTTCGGAACATGGGCATCCGAGAATTACATCGTTAAATCAGCCAACATAGATGAACTTAAAAACGCTGTCCGCAAACATCTCGATGGTGAGTGAGGAAGAAAAAAAGCAAAACCTGCCCCGCCATTTTACCTGACAATGAAAGACATTCAGAACCTGCGTGATGACCGGTGCATTCCCATCCGCAAGGTTGGGGTTAAAGATATTCCCTACCCGCTAACCGTGCTGGACAGGGAAAAACAGTTGCAGCATACCGTGGCCAGAGTAAACATGTATGTTAACCTGCCGCACCGGTTCAAAGGAACACATATGAGCCGATTTGTTGAGATTCTTAACCGGTTTCACAGCGGTCTCAATCTCCGCTCATTTCGTTTGATTCTCCAGGAAATGAAAGAAAAGCTTGAGGCGGAAGCCGCCCATCTTGAAATTGAATTTCCTTATTTTCTTCAGGACAATGTCAAAGATGATGATATCGGTAACGAAAATTACCAATGCCGTATCCATGGCTCTTTGAGAGAAACAGATGATCTTATTCTGGAAGTTATCATTCCCATAACCATTCCCCGTGAAAATGTACCCGCTGGTGGACTTTCCCGCTCCTTTGCCCGTTGGGGACAGGCAAAAGTAGCTATTCGGTTTCATCATTTCATCTGGATAGAAGAACTTATCGGGATGGTGGAACAAACTCTGCCGGGATTTGCCGAATCGCCGGAATCAGTGGAGATTACATGTCGGAAAATTGGCAAAACTTTATCAGGAAAACCAGCCATAAGCTGGTTCCAGGTGGTGGTGGAAAATTTTGATCACGGCTTCTCAACCTTTGCATCCATATCAGAGGACAGGAGACAGAATAAAGAAGAAAGAGATTTCAGAGGACAGAAATCTGGTTATTCTGTCTTCTGACTTCTGATTTCTGTTTTCTACATAGATCGCAATAATCCATTTTATTCTTTTTTTACATTGTGACTAAAAACCATAACAGACAATAATGAAAGAACTTCTCTTTGAAATAGGCACTGAAGAAATTCCCGCCGGATATATCCAGCCAGCATGTACATTCATGGCCAAACGATTAGGTCAACAACTCAACGAACTTGGTTTGCGACACGGAACTATCAGTACTACTGGTACTCCAAGACGACTGATCCTGTCAATAATGGACATTCAGGAACAACAGGACGATCGCCGTGAAGAGCATATAGGTCCTGCCAGAAAGGTTGCTTTTGACATCAATGGAAAACCAGGCAAAGCTGCCATGGGATTTGCCCACTCCCGGGGCATGACGATTGAAGAATTACAAACCATTACAACCGATAAAGGGGAATACCTGTTGGCGATAGAAGAAGTAAAAGGGGATAAGACCAGCACCTTGCTTCCAGATATATTAACCCAGCTCATTTTAGATATTCCTTTCCCTAAATCAATGCACTGGGCTGATTTCAGCCTGTCTTTTGCCAGGCCGATTCAATGGCTGCTCGCTATATATAATAAAGGGATTGTCGACCTGGGA
>CAZHPX010000372.1:0-1749 GCA_964534785.1 uncultured Desulfobulbaceae bacterium
CCTACAGAAGGATTTTAAAGAGAAAGGAACAATGCCGTCTCTAAGACGCATGACAAAAGCGGGAGATGTTCCAACAAAGGAGCTCTATGCTCTGTTTCCGGGCGGTCCCTTAAAAAAATCATCAAAAATTGCAGGACTAAAAAAACCTGCAAGCTGTGTATAAAAAGGAGGAATGATAAAAAGTACTCATGAGCTGGTGGGGTGATATACTGTCTTAAATATTTGTTTAAGACAGAAGGCTACTGTTCGACATTTTTAATGGTCTACGAGACCGGTAAGGAGATTGAAGAGCTTTAGCCGTAACATTCAATGGTCGTAATAGGCCGAATAGGAGAATGGTTGCAAACCACCGAACAGGTTCTGTCTTGAATGAGATGGGAGGCAGGAAATGAAGATGAGTATTGGAGTGGATCTACACAAGACACAGTTTACAACTTGTGAGCTTAGTGAAGATCGGAAAATTGAAAGGTTTAGCGAATATCCTACAAATGATACAGGATATGAACTATTTATCGGGAAACTAAATTTTCTGATAGAAAATGGGTATGAGGTTTCAGCAGCAGTTGAATCAACCGGGAATACCCGGTACTTCATGAATAGAATTATTAAGGCAGGAGTTTTAGTGAAAGTGGTTAACACATTAAAGTTCAAGGTAGTGAATGAGTCTGTCAAAAAGACTGACCGTCACGATGCAAGAACACTTGCTGAGTTTCTTGAAAAAGATATGTTGCCAGAGTCACAATTATGCAGCCAGGATAGTGAGGATATCAGACGGGTTATCAAATCCAGAGCGACTTTGGTGAAAGCTATTGTTTCGTTGAAGAATCAGGTTCATGCACTACTTTTGAGTTATGGTATAGAGACGAAGAGAGGACAGTTGCAAAGTAAAAAAGAAAGGCAACGCATCCTTACGGGTCTCGAGGACCATAAGAGTTTCGGAAGCGCTGCCAGAGCGGTAGAACCGCTACTTGATACGATAAACAATGTTTATGTACAAGTCAAGAAACTGGAGAAGGTTCTGGCCGAACTTGTTAAAGATGATGAGGATGTGGAATTACTTAAAACCATACCAGGTGTTGGACCGATAACAGCATCGATAATCAGGGCTTTTACAGATGATATTCAGAGATATGACAGTGCGAAGAAATATGCTGCACATGCAGGATTAGTTCCCTGGGTTCAGAATTCGAATCAAACAATACATCATGGGAAGATAACGAAGCGTGGACCCGTCGAATTAAGAACAGCATTTGTTCAGGTTGTCATGGGAATGATAAGAGCAAAGAAGAAAACTCAATCATATCGGTTAATCAGAAAATACAGAGATATGAAAACACATAAAGGATCTGGGAAATCAATTATTGCATCAGCGAGAAAAATGAGCACCGTCATATATACAATGTTAAAGAATAGAGAGCCATTTGATGAATTGAAGATGGCTTATGTTACAGAATATAAGGAAATACAAGCTGCAGTATTCGATGCAGCTCTGGCTGAGGATAAATCAGCCTGATTATGAGCTTGTTTAAGCTTATGGTTGACTTTTTATAGGAGGAAAATGGATAAAATATGACATACTCCCTTATTAAATTGATGTTTTTTGAAAAGAGGGATAGAATGAAAGTAGCTTACAGTGGGAGAAGAGGCCATAATTGGAATTAAAAATGTCAGAAACTCCGAATGTAGAATACACCCCATATGGTGAAACCTGGATTGAAAAAACTGATGATTTGTTTGATATGCTGCCTT
>CAZHPX010000373.1:0-1749 GCA_964534785.1 uncultured Desulfobulbaceae bacterium
CTCCACCCCTTTAAGAACAGCACTTAAGTATTCACCTGTCCTCTTGCCGGCACCAAGGGCATTGGTGGCAAGACCGGGCCGCTCAACATCTCCCACCGCAAGAATCCTGGGATCACTGGTCCGGCCGGCCTCATCGGTCTTGATCCATGAACCACCGGCAACATTTATCACTTCAACTGAATCGGGAAGAAAGCCCATCTTCGGGACATCGCCGATGGAAATAATCACAGTCTGGGCAGGAATCAACTCACCACTGTCAGTCACCAGCCCATCTTCATTCACCTCTCTGGTCATAACCGGCCATTTAAACACAGCCCCAAGAGCCTCGGCCGCATCCCGCTCCTTGCCAAAGGCGAGAGGCTTCTGAATATCAACAAGGGTAACCTGTTCGGCCCCAAGGCGATAGGCCTCGGCAGCCACATCGCAACCCACATTACCGGCCCCAATTATCACCACCAGGCTGCCGGTCTCCATGGGCGTATCACTCTTGGCAGCTTTGAGATAATCAAGAGCAGGAATAACCCGTTCATGACCGGTGAAAGGAACGATTTTGGGTTGATGGGTTCCCACTGCAACCACGACAAAATCATACTCTTCTTTAAGGGTTTCGACCTTTTCCCGACTCAAATCAACCCCAAAATGGACGGTTATGTTATCTTCTTTCATAAACCGTGCAACTTCCTGATCCCACACTGCTTTGGAAAGCCTCTCCCAGGGGATGGTCTGAGCCAGCTTGCCGCCCAACTGATTATCAGACTCAAAGATATGAGCCTCAACCCCGTTTAAGGCAAGATGCCAGGCCGTTCCCATACCCGCCGGACCGCCGCCGATAATCGCAACCTTCTTACCAATGGACGGTGCCACTTCCGGCGGCTCCGCAGTATGAACAGCCCGCCCCAGTACCTGAATATCAATGGAGTAATCAACTTTTTTCCTGGAGCAGTTCTGAATACAGAGATTCGGACAGATTGTTCCGCAGACCGAAGCCGGCAGAGGAGTGTAACGAAGCAGCATCTCATAGGCTTCATCACTTCTACCCTCACGAATCATCCGCAGCCGGTCAATGGTCGGAATATGCATGGGGCAGTAATAGGTACAGGGAGCAGCAGAGTCACGGTTTGCCCAGAACGGTTTTCTTCGTCGTAAATCCCCGGTTTCAATGGCTCCAATCAGGGATCTCTCTAATCCGGGAGCAAGATCACGAAGAGGATCGCCGCCACCAAAGCCCTGACTCCAGATACGCCGGGAAAACTCCGCCATCGACATGGGCCCGGAAAACATCAGGACCCTCTCCTGGGGAGTAATTGCCGTCAGGAGCTGCCATTCTTCCCTGACCGAAAGCGTACTTAACAACTCAGAGCGTTTAATCAGTTTCAGGTATTCGGGCAGTCGCTCAAAAAGCCATTGCCACTCATCATCACCTGGTTTACTGAGTTTAGCATTGGTTTTAGACCATGAATCATCAATTTTACCGCGAAAATATATCTGCCCGCCCACCATACCGACACAGGGACGATAACCAAGCACATTGTCAGAATTTCCCGCCTCAATCCCGCAGACTATCCCGACCCCGCCGCAATTAAACTCGGCAAAGGTGTCACCGACGGAACCAAGTACCCACATTTCCGGCCGTTCATAATCAGGATTCCACTTGGTCATGGTCAAACCACGGGAACCTATGGAACCGCCGATAAACACCCGTCCGCCGGCCATGGCATTACAGACACCATTGGTGGCATTACCAAGGAT
>CAZHPX010000374.1:0-1747 GCA_964534785.1 uncultured Desulfobulbaceae bacterium
CTTCGTCCGGGAATGGAGCTGGTTGTGCCGCCTCCCGGGAGCAGAGATGATACAGTTGTTCTTAATGAGGATGGTACCTATACGGTTCAGTCCGGGGATACCCTCGGCAGTATAGCAGTTAAGGTACATGGTTCCAGTTTGAAATGGCAGGAAATTTATGAGTTGAACCGGGACAGGCTGAGTTCACCGACTTCTCTGCAGGTGGGGCAGCGATTATTGATAAAAAAAGCAGGTATCGACTCTCAATATAGAGTGAAAAATGATAAATAAAAAACAAAACAGTAAACAGGAAAGTGAAAAAGCGGTTCAGTTGGAAGAAAAATTAGGTGGCTGCAGAAAGGATGGTAAGGATACGGGCAATGAAGCTGTTCATCCGCCTTGTCCTGGTTCCGGGAGAAAGAAAAGAAAGCCCCGTTGGAGTCTTGATTCGTTCAAGGTGGAGGAAATTCCCGGCAGGAGCAGATTCCATGATTTTGCTTTGCCTGTATCTCTGATGCGGGGAATTGCCGAGCTTGGTTTTCAATACTGTACTCCTATCCAGGCCATGGTTTTTCCATATGGCCTGAACGGGAAAGACCTGGCAGGCAAGGCCAGTACCGGAACCGGTAAGAGTGCTGCTTTTTTGATATCTATTCTTGCCCGTCTGCTCCAGAAAAAACAGGCTGTCAGCCAGCCCGGTACGCCTCTGGCTTTGATTATTGCCCCGACAAGAGAGCTTGTTCTCCAAATCGCTAAAGATGGGCAAGCCCTGGCAAAGTATACCAATTTACGGATTGTTGCTGTTTATGGTGGTATGGATTACTGGAAACAGATAGAGCAGGTGAAGACAAAAAAGGTTGCTGTGGTGGTGGCTACCCCGGGAAGACTCCTTGATTTTTCCGGCAAGGGGCTGATTAAACTCAATCAGGTTCGGACAATGGTTATAGATGAGGCTGATCGTATGCTTGATATGGGTTTTATCCCTGATGTCAGGAGGATTATCGGCAGGATACCAGATAAAAAAGAACGGCAGACCATGTTGTTTTCAGCGACCATAACCGAAGCCGTCAAGCGGCTTGCTGAACAATGGTGCCACGACTCGTCGTTTCTGGAAACGGAAAGCGAACATGTGGCTGTGGAAACAGTGGAACAAATTGTCTATATGGTTACGAGCGAAGAGAAATATAATGTCCTCTGTAATCTGATTACTGATAGAGAGCATGAGCAGATTATTGTCTTTACCAATATGAAAAGGGAGGCTGGAGAACTTTACAGGAGATTGCAGGCCAACGCCATTGCCTGTGTACTGTTGACTGGCGATGTGCCCCAGCAGAAACGAATGGCAAGGTTAGAGAGATTCAGGAAAGGGGCGGTAAAAATTTTAATTGCCACAGATGTTGCCGGTCGGGGAATCCATATAGACGGCATCAGCCATGTGATTAATTACACTCTTCCCTATGAGCCGGAAGATTATGTCCACCGGATCGGCCGGACTGGTAGAGCTGGTAAGTCTGGGATATCTATCAGCTTTGCAGATGAAGAAGGTTCTTTTTATCTGCCGGATATTGAAGAGTATATTGGTCATTCTCTTCCCTGTCTGTACCCGGATGCTGACTTATGCCGGAAGCCGGGTTACAGGTGACAGGATAAACCTTGTGCAGGGTTGACTTCTGAGCATTCGTTAAAATCTGGATAATGTCTCTGTCCGAAGCTCTGTCACAAATCGTCAAGCGATAAGGTTACATGTTCGTAACAGAGACAAGGTCAT
>CAZHPX010000375.1:0-1030 GCA_964534785.1 uncultured Desulfobulbaceae bacterium
TGACCCTGTTAAAGTCCGTTTTGCACCCAGTCCCACCGGATATCTTCATATCGGCGGTGCCCGCACTGCCCTGCTAAACTGGCTCTGGGCGAGGAAGAATAATGGTAAACTCGTTCTCCGCATTGAAGATACCGATGAAGACCGTTCAACAAAGGAATCCATTGAGGGCATAATCGACGGCCTGAGCTGGCTTGGTCTTGACTGGGACGAAGGTCCATATTTTCAAACTGACTTTGCCGATGAACATATCAAAGCCGCTGAAAGGCTGCTGACAAAAGAATATGCCTATAAATGTTTCTGCACAAGAGAAGAGTTGGACAAAAAACGGGAAGCTGCCCTAACTGCAAAAAAAGACATTCGCTATGACGGTACCTGCCGGAATCTCACCGGGGACGAAATTGCAAAAAAAGAAGCTCAGAAAATACCTGCTGTAATAAGGTTCAAGGTGGAGCGGAAACCAGGTTCGGTCAGTTATGAAGACCGGGTGCTTGGCGTAGTTAAGCGAAACTATAATGATATTGAAGATTTTGTTATTGTCCGTTCAAACGGCAAATCACTGTACCTTCTCTGCAATGTGGTGGACGATATCCGCGACAGGATCACTCATATTATCCGTGGTCAGGATCATATGAGCAATACCACCCGCCAGGTTCTTCTCTATCAGGCCTTAGATGCACCGATTCCGGTTTTTGCCCATATCCCCCTTACCCTTGATCTGCAAAAGAAAAAAATTTCCAAACGTAGCCATGGTGAAATAGTCTCGGTTCAGTTTTATAGAGAAAAAGGTTTACTTCCCTGGGCATTATGCAATTACCTTGCCCTGCTTGGCTGGAATCCGGGAACGGAGCAGGAATTTTTCAGCCGGGAAGAACTTGTAGAAATATTTACCCTGGAGAGGATTTCAAAGGTGAACTCGGTTTTTAATTACCAAAAAGGCAACGCCAAATTTTTCACTGACCCCAAGCTGATCTCCTTTAATGAACATTACCTGCGCAGCATGGATATCGAACAACTTGCAGTTCTGGTTAAA
>CAZHPX010000375.1:1040-1734 GCA_964534785.1 uncultured Desulfobulbaceae bacterium
TAAAAAGGAATTTATTGCTGAAAAAATCTGGACAGAAAAATATGAAACAGAAAAGAAAAAATGGTTTCTTGATACCCTTGCCCTGATCCGGGACCGTTTTCATACCCTTAAGGATTTTGCTGTCGCGGGCCGGGCTTATTTTGCAGATGACTATATTGTTGAAGAAAAACCGCTTAAAAAAAATATCCTCAAACATCCTAATCTCAAAACCTGGCTGCCAGCCCTTGCCGGAGAGTTCAGTAATCTGGCAGAATTCAATCAGGAAACCACCGAGCGGGCCACGAGAAAACTGGCAGAACAACTTGAGGTCAAACCAGGTGTTTTGATCAATGCTATGCGTACTGTCCTGACTGGTCAATTAGCCGGTCCTTCCATGTTCGATATCATTGTCGCCCTTGGCAGAGACAAGGTGATTGGGAGACTGGAAAATATTGAACGGTTGTATTTGTCAGGTGACAAAAAAACATAATTTGATTTGAAAAATCAACAAAAAAGGCCTGGAAATAATATGCAGATAGAACAGACAGAACAAAAAAAAGCAGCCGTAGTTTACCAATATGACGCAATAATTATTGGTGGAGGTGGACATGGACTTGCCACAGCTTACTATTTAGCTAAAGAGCACAATATTACCAAGGTGGCTGTTTTAGAAAAAGGTTGGATTGGAGGCGGTAACGTTGGAAGAAATACTACA
>CAZHPX010000376.1:0-1723 GCA_964534785.1 uncultured Desulfobulbaceae bacterium
CTTCAACGCTGGCAATGATTCTTGCCGGTGGCCGAGTGGATGAGCTCGGCGTACTTACCCATTATCGTCCCAAGTCGGCAGTTCCTTTTGGTGGTTTTGCCCGGGTTATTGATTTTCCCCTCTCCAATCTGATGCATTCCCGCATCGAACGAATAGCGATTCTAAGCCAATATCGTTCCTATTCTCTTATAAATCATATCGGCACCGGCAGTGCCTGGGATATGATAGGCAGGCATCGGGGTATTTCCATTCTGCCTCCGTTTAAGGATTATGAAAATCCGCACTGGTACCGTGGCTCGGCGGATGCGGTCTGCCAGAATCTCGATTTTGTCCGTTACCACGAGCCGGAAGAAATCCTTATTCTTTCCGGTGATCATATTTATCAGATGGATTATCGTGATTTAATTGAGTATCATCAAAAGCAGGACGCCGACCTGACCGCTGCTTTTGTTCAGATAAACCCTGAGGGTGCCTCCCGGTTTGGTATTGGGGAGATTGAAGGTGATGACGCATCAGGGGGACGACTTCTTTCCTATGAGGAAAAGCCAGATGTTCCCAAGAGTAACTGGGCATCCCAGACTGTGTTTTGTTTCAAGCCCCAGGTGCTTCACGATGTTCTTCGTGCCAACCAGGAAAATGAATCATACGAATTTGGCAGAGATATTCTGCCCATGATGATGAGTGATAAATATAGAGTTTTTGGTTACCGCTTTAAAGGTTATTGGGGCTATACCAGGACAGTGGACGCATATTGGCAGACATCCATGGATACCCTTGGGGTGAAACCGGTGATAGATATGGAGAGATGGGGGCTGCGAACCAACCTTGAACACCGGGATATTCGTGACTGCCAGTCGCTTCAGGTCGGTAGTCATGGGGTACTTGACAACTCGACGGCTTATAATGGCTGTGTGATTGATGGCAAGGTGAAAAACTCCATTCTTTTTCCAGGAGCCAGGGTCGAGGCCGGAGCTGTGGTGGAAGACAGTATTTTGTTTTTTAATAATGTGGTCAAGGCGGGTGCCCGCCTTTCCAAGGTTATCTGTGATGTTGATACTGTTATTGGTACAGGTGCAAGGATTGGGGTTCCTGATACCGATCCGAAAGGTAATATCTCTGTGATCGGCTGGAATAATAGGGTTCCGGACGGCATGGTGATTGGCAGCGGTTGCACGGTGCATCCGGGGATGGCAACTGATCGCCGGTCTGCGGGTAAGTTACAGGATGGGGAGGTGCTGCAATGAGGATTGATCCAAGAGATTCCCTGGTTCTGCTCCTTGCCGGCGGGGTTGGCAGTCGTCTTAATATTCTGGTTGGTCATCGTGCCAAACCGGCGGTTCCTTGTGGTGGTTTGTACAGGATTATTGACTTTGCCCTTTCCAATGTGATGAATTCCGGTCAGACCAGGGTGGGGGTTCTCACCCAGTACAAGCCATTATCCCTGATGCGTCATGTCGGCACCGGGGAACCATGGGATTTTATCGGCCGTTCCAGGGGAATTAAAATCCTGCCGCCCCGCACCGGAGAAAAAGAGTCGGACTGGTATAAGGGGACCGCAGATGCCATCCGCCAGAATATTGATTTTATTCGCAGTAACCCTTCTGAACAGGTTGTAATCCTTTCCGGTGATCATCTCTACCGAATGGATTTTGACGCAATGGTTGAGTACCATTGTCATAAAAAAGCGGATGTAACCATTGGCATGATGGTGGTACCAAAGAGC
>CAZHPX010000377.1:0-1705 GCA_964534785.1 uncultured Desulfobulbaceae bacterium
AGCTGGCCAATCCGGTTATGACCGCTTCGGAAACCTTTGGTTATGGGCGGGAGTTTGCAGATATCGTTGATCTTGACAAACTTGGCGGGATTGTAGTCAAAGGAATTTCCCTGGAGCCAAGGGTCGGTAATCCGCCGCCGAGAATAGTGGAAACAGCCTGTGGAATGCTCAATGCCATTGGTCTTGAAAATGTCGGGGTTGACAGGTTTATCCGGATAAAGATGGTTTTTCTCCGTCAACTTAAATGCCGGGTGGTGATAAATATTCTTGGCGACTCGGTGGAGGAATATGCAAAACTTGCTGCACTTTTAAGCGGGGTTGACGGCATTGATGCCCTTGAGGTTAATATATCCTGCCCCAATGTAAAAAAAGGCGGGGTGGCTTTTGGAACTGTGCCGGCCATGGCCAAAGAGGTAACCGAGGCTGTGAAAAAAGAAACGCAACTGCCGGTGATTGTTAAACTCTCACCAAATGTCACCGATATTACCGCCATGGCAAAAGCGGCCCAGGACGGCGGTGCCGATGCAGTCTCTCTGATAAACACCTTGATTGGCATGGCCGTTGATATAAAGACAAGAAAACCAAAACTTGCCAATATTATCGGCGGTCTGTCGGGGCCGGCAATCAAGCCCGTGGCTCTGCGGATGGTTTATCAGGTTGCCTCAGCCGTGTCGGTGCCGGTTATCGGGATCGGGGGTATTACCACGGCTGAGGATGCTCTGGAATTTATAATCGCCGGAGCCAGTGCTATTCAGGTGGGGACGGCAAACTTTTTTCAGCCTGAAACCTCGATAACAATTATTGACGGGATTACTGCCTATCTTGCAGAGCAGGGTGAAGCATCGGTAAAGGATATAACAGGTTCTCTGCGTTTGCCATAGCGGATGAAAGGGGTAAAAAATGGCTGGTTTGGTTTGTGTTTCTGTATCCGGTGAAAATGCTGAAGATATTATGGTAAAGGTTCAACCGGTCAAGAGCTTTGTTGATCTGGTTGAGGTGCGACTTGATACCATGACCAGGCCGGATGTGGAAGAGTGTATGGGGCTTCTGTCCATGGATCTGCTTTTCACCAACCGTCCGCTCTGGGAAGGCGGACAATTTGACGGCTCAGAAGAGGAGCGGCTGGCTCCGCTTGTAAAAGCGGTTTCCTGCGGGGCAGCTTTTGTTGATCTGGAATTACGCAGCGATCGTGCTTTGCGGGAGAAACTGCTTGAGGCTGCGGCCAATTCTGTAACCCACTGTATTTTTTCCTGGCATGATTTTGACAAGACCCTGCAAGAGGATGAGTTCAACGAACTACTTGTCTCTATGAAAACAAGCGGGGCTGATATTGCTAAAATTGTTACCACTGCCCATGATGAGTTTGATGTCCTGCGGGTTTTGTCTTTACAGAGAAAAGCCAGAGACATAGATCTTCCTTTAAGTTGTTTCTGCATGGGAGATAAAGGCAGGATCAGCCGTTTTGCCAGCCTTTATCTGGGTAGTTTCATGTCCTATGTGGCTGTGGACGAGCAATCGGCCACAGCACCGGGACAATTTTCCGCCCGACAATTTCATCAACTTCAATCAGTTTTTAACCATGAAAATTAACGGTACCACCAGCTTGTTTGGGATTATAGGTAATCCGGTCAGTCATTCCTTAAGTCCGATCATGCATAACGCTGCTCTGTCCGCCATGGATTATAACGGGGTTTATTTGCCCATG
>CAZHPX010000378.1:0-1697 GCA_964534785.1 uncultured Desulfobulbaceae bacterium
TAAAAAGAAAAGTTATTTTCAGGATTGTTTGAAATTTTCCGCTCTTGTGGAAGAGGCTGAAGGAGGAAAGCCGGTTGACTGTTCATTGTTTATTTCCCGGAAAAAGGAATCTCATCCAGTGCTGCAGGTATATTCAAACAGCGGGGGGGGGGGGCGTGGTCGACGAAACGGTGTCCCTGCCTTTACAAGTGCCAGGGGCGGGGTGTTTGGTTTGAGCCGGTATCAGGTTAACCCCGCTAAATAATTTTCAGATCATGCGTTTTGTTCTCTATAATATCCGCTATGGTGCCGGTACGGGAGCCCGTTTTCATCTGCCGGTTCCCTGTGCCGGATACCTGAAACGCTCAACCCATGTGCTTAAGGAGATAACGACCTTTATCAGAAAAGCAGACCCGGATATTATCGGGCTGATTGAGGTTGATGGAGGCTCTTACAGAACCAATAAAATCTGTCAGGCAAACTGGATTGCCGATGAGCTTGGCCATCACCATATTTTTGAGAGTAAATACGGACAATTGTCTGTTGTAGACAGGCTACCGATTCTGAACAGGCAGGGAAATGCCATCCTCTCCAGGTCTCCTATCATAGAACATCAGTTTCATTATTTTGATCGCGGGGTTAAGCGGTTGGTAATAGAGGCGGGGCTGCCACTGGTAACCGTCTTTTTGGTTCATCTCTCTCTGACCTATCGCAGCCGCCAGTATCAGCTTGAGCGGCTTCATCGCCTGGTACGCCATGTGCGGGGGCCTGTGATTGTTGCCGGTGATTTTAATCTGCTGTGGGGACAGCGGGAACTTTCCCTTTTTTTATCTGCCACCGGGCTGCGGAGTGCCAATGTCGATGGTTTTTATTCCTATCCAAGCAAAGATCCGAAAAAGCAGCTTGATTTCATTCTTTACAGTTCAGATATTGTTATTAACAGATTTGAAATTCCAAATATTTTGCATTCCGATCATGTACCATTAATCTGTGACTTTGATTTTTTATGAGAGGGGAGGGCGATGACAGAACAGTTTCTGCCTGTTATTTTTCTTTTATTTCCTGCCCTTCTGTAGGAAAAGAACCTGTAATCGCAGACCGTGCATATTCCGCTGGTTTCCATGTTGTTTCTTTTTACTCCTGCTACCTGTAACTGTTTTCTGCTATTTAGATTCTACATAGTCCGATTAAGAATATACCGGGAAACAGCACGCAACGGCTCTGCTCTTCCATCAAAATCTTTCAGGGCTGCAAGGCTTGTGTACACAGCCTCTTCAGCCATTTTCCTGGTTTTCTCAACTCCAAAATATGCGGGATAAGTGGCCTTGTCGTGAACTGCATCGCTTCCGGCAGTCTTTCCGAGTTTATCGGTTGTTGCCGTCACATCAAGCAGATCATCCGTAATCTGAAAAGCAAGACCGACAGCATCACCAAAACTGTGCAGAGCGGTAAGCTCATCCTGGCAGCCACCACCACCGATACCGCCGGCAAGAACCGAGGCGGTAATCAAGGCCCCGGTCTTGTTGCGGTGTATGGTCTGCAACTGCTCAAGCTTAATTGTTTTTCCTTCACTCTCCATATCAAGGGTCTGGCCGCCAACCATTCCCTGCGAACCCGCAGCCCCGGCAATGGTATGAATTATCCGCAGGCGGGTAGCAGCATCCATGTTAATATTATCCGGACTGGAAAGCAGTTCAAAGGCAAATGTCAACAATCCG
>CAZHPX010000379.1:0-1684 GCA_964534785.1 uncultured Desulfobulbaceae bacterium
GTAAGTCTTTTTTCAAAAAGACGACGGATTACCGGGTCATCATCAGCAACAAGTATGGACATGGTTAAATGCATGGCAGATTCTCCGCTGGTGTGATTATTTGAACTGATAAAAAATTGTTCTTAAATGTTTCTTCGGTCTGAATCGGGGACAGATGCCGGTTAACGACTCTGTTGCTCCGATGATAAGGTAACCGTCCGGTTCCAGAATGTCTGCAATCTTGTTGAACATTTTTTTGCGGTCTTCAACTGAGAAGTAGATGGCAACATTACGGCAGAAAACAATGTCAAATTTACCCAGCCCCTGAAAAGGCCGCAAAAGGTTGATTTTTCGGAAATTTGCCATGGCTCTTATCTCATCTTTTACCTTCCAGGAGCTACCGCTGAGGGTGAAATATTTTTTGAGCTTATCTTTTGCCAGACCCCGTTCTATTTCAAATTTATTATACTTGCCCATGGAGGCCTGTTTTATAGCAGAGTCGGAAATATCCGTACCAAACAACTTTATATTATATTTTGAGGTGTCGCCAAGCAGTTCTTTAAGGACAATGGCGATGGAATAAAGTTCCTGACCCGTGGAGGCGGCAGCACTCCATATTCTGATCGGTGTTTTAATCAGAGGTGAGGCGGGCTTGCGGGCATCAATAAGCTCGGGGAGAATCTTATGCTGGAGGAGTTCAAAAGGACCGTTGTCACGGAAAAACAGGGTCTCATTGGTTGAAATCGCATCAATAATTTGTTTTTCAATTATTTTATGGCGGTCGTGGCCGGCCTTTTTATATAGTTCTATATAACTGCTGCAACCATTTTCCTGAACTACGGTGGACAGCCTGGTTTCAAGGAGGTATTTTTTGGAAGTGTCAAGGAGTATCCCGGATATATCATGGATATACCTGGCGATAATATTGAACTCTTCCGGAGAAATTTTAATCATGCCGGTTTTAAGTATTTCTGTTTATTTCACTGTTTTTACGATTTCAGTGGCTATTCTATCAAGCGGGGCAACAATATCAATCAGCCCCTTTTCAGCAGGAGCCTTGGGCATACCATACACTATGCAGGAATTTTTATCCTGACCAATGATAACAGTATCCTTATTTTTAAGAATTTCAAGTCCTTTGGTGCCGTCGCTTCCCATGCCTGTCATAATTACAGCCGTTGTTCTGCCGACATAATAATCAGCCACCGAACGGAACAGGTAGTCAGCCGATGGCCGGCACGAATTTTCCGGCGGGTCGTTGGTCAGTTTAATTAATCGCTTCAGACCATCGCTTGAGGCAGCAAGTTTCATCTGTTTTCCGCCCGGGGCAATGTAGGCGGTATTGGCTTTGATTGGTTCTCCTTCTTCCCCTTCCTTAACGGTGATCACACATTTTTTGTTCAGGCTCTCAGCCAGTGATTTGGTGAAAACCGGCGGCATGTGCTGAACAATTAAAATCGGCACCCCTATATCAGCGGGCAGCATGGGCATCATTCTGGTCAATGCGTTGGGGCCGCCTGTGGAGATGCCGATGGTTATAATCTCTGATTTTCTCCGTCTTCTGACTGCCGCAGCCCCTGGTTTCCTGCCGACGGGCTGCTTTATGGGAGAATCGGCTTCAACCTCCCGCATCTTTGTTTTTATTCCGGTTCCAACCGCTGTTCTGCCGCTTTGAAAAGCCTTTATCAACGGGCTGAGCATGGTG
>CAZHPX010000380.1:0-1681 GCA_964534785.1 uncultured Desulfobulbaceae bacterium
GCTTGATGTTTAAATTTATATTCTACAGAGCTATTGTTTTCACTTCCCTGTTTGGAGAAAAAGTTTTGCATATTTGTTTTATTTCAAGAAAATCAACCATTTGTATACCAATTTTTTTTTATAAGACGATATTAACTGCTCACAGGGCACCGCATCTTCGGAGTCTCGTGTTTTCGTTCCCACGCAGAGCGACTTCTCGTTCCCACGCTCTGCGTGGGAACGAGGGGGTTTTTTTATAAGACGATCTTCATATCGTGTTGATTACAGTTATTGGTTTTGTTTTCTTAAGAACCCGTAAGGGGATTAAAACGCTGAGAAAGGTGGCTAATGTCACGGCTATTAGAGCAGTTATAAAATAGCCGGGGCAGATAACAGCGTATGTCACGGCATCCATGCCAAACTCATCAAAGGCTTCAGCAAATAAGCTGAGATCAAGGCCATAAATTTTAAAATAATAAAGTGTGGCAAGACCAGCCATGGCACCAGAAGCAAAGCCGATAAAACCGAGAATAAAAGATTCTATAAAGATAATATTTCGGATCTGGCTGAAACTGGTACCAATTGCCAGCATGATACCAAACTCTCGTAATCGTTCCAGAACCGAGACCTGGATCACTCCAAAAATACCCAGAGCAGCTACTGAAAAGATAAGAAAATTGGTGATCATGTTGAAACCTTCCATCATTATCCGGGCCTGTAGCAAGGCAGGATATAACTCGTCCCAACTATATATTTCGAGATCTGGGAACTTCACCTGTAATTCATGCTCCAGATCAGGGATTTTCATTTTATCATGAAGGATAACAGCGACCTGACTGACCCCTGTTGTCATGGACAAGAGTTCACGGGTTTTTTCTTCCGCTATAAACACCGCATTCTCATCAAGAGTCATGTTGTTGGTCCTGAGAATACCAGTAATTCTAAAGGGCATGGATGATATTTTTTCCTGGCTGTCCTGAGCTGATAGAATTATTTTTTTGCCAATCCCTGCCTGCAGTCTATCGGCAAGCTTAAAACCAATGATTGCCCCCCGTCCTTTACGGCCAAAATTTAAGTCACCCTGGTACAGATCATCGCTTAAGCGACGATGTTTTTCTTCCCTGTCTATGTTGATACCAAGGATCTGTACACCTCGTGCAGAATGAGCAGTTGCCGCCAGACCTTCCTGTTTGAGCCGTTTCACATAACTTCTTACCCGCATATCCATAGACAGAAAATCATCTAATTCCATAGGGTCATCTATCCATCGGGACAGGTCTGGATTAAGCCGATAGCCACTGGCAAAAAGTGAGATATGTCCACTATCACTGAGGATGGCGTTGTTAATCATCTGCTCTATCATACCCTTGTAAATCCCTCCCATAAAGAGCAGGCCCCAGAGACTGACAGCAATCATCAAGACAAGCATTACCGAGCGGGTACGACGGCGAATCAGGGAGGCCATGGCAATTTTAAAGATTGTTCTAAACATGGCGCATTGCCTCAACGGGGTTGTAGCTGTTGATTTTGAGAATGGGGTAGAGAGTGGCAAGTAAAGAGAGAACAAACATCACCGTCATATCACGGAGGATAATTAATGGTTCGAAGGCTGTGGGCATGGCCGAAACAGCTAGGCCAAACTGCTTGAACTGCTTTTCAAGTCCGGGAAAAACGATGGGGTTAAGCTGGAAATAGTAAGGCA
>CAZHPX010000381.1:0-1662 GCA_964534785.1 uncultured Desulfobulbaceae bacterium
GGTCTGCAAACGGTTCGTTCCATCCCCTTACGGTTGCGGGGAGATAAAAGAAAAATCCCGAAACGACTGGTGGTGCGGGGAGAGGTATTTATGGGCCATAGCGGTTTTTCTGAACTGAATAATCGTCGGGCAGAGGCCGGAGAGTCCCTTTTTGCCAACCCCCGTAATGCGGCTGCCGGTTCCCTGCGTCAGCTTGACCCGGGAGTAACAGCGAAACGACCGCTTCGTTTTTTTGTCTACGGGGTGGCGGATAGCAGGGTTGTTAATTGCCGTTTTCAGAGTGAGCTGTTTCCCCTGCTTGCAGGAATGGGATTTGGAGTCAATGATCTGATCCATCGCTGTGAAAATATTTCCGCAGTTGCAAGCCGTTACAGAGAGTTACAGGAAATCCGCAAATCCCTTGACTATGATATTGACGGGATGGTGATAAAATTAGATGACTTTTCTCTTCAACAGCGGCTTGGCAATACGGCAAGGGCTCCGAGATGGGCGGTGGCATGGAAATTTCCGGCGGTTCAGGCGACTACGGTTATCAGAGGGGTTGATTTTCAGGTGGGACGAACCGGAGCCGTAACGCCGGTGGCTCTGCTTGAGCCGGTGTCCGTTGAAGGTGTGGTGGTCAGACGGGCAACTCTTCATAACCAGAGCGAAATAGAGCGAAAAGATTTACGGATAGGGGATACCGTTCTGATTCAAAGGGCCGGTGATGTGATCCCTGAAGTGGTGAAGCCTGTTGTTGAAAAACGGGGTGGCAGCGAAGAGATTGTAGTTTTTCCTGTAAATTGTCCCGAGTGCGGTCATGGTCTAATAAAAGAGGAGGGAGAAGCGGTCAGCCGCTGTGTTAATGGTCACTGTCCTGCCCTGCGTCGGCAGAGCCTGATTTACTTTGCGGGCAAGAGTGGACTTGATATAGAAGGTCTGGGTAAGAAAAACATGGAGCAACTGGTCGAGGCCGGTCTGGTTTCCGACTTGGCGGATATTTTTAGCCTTACCTGTGCGGATCTTGCCGCTCTTGAAGGATGGGGGGAAAAATCAGCAGATAATGCCATTGCCGCTATCGGGAGGGTCAGGAAAATTCCCTTGGCAAAATTTATCACAGCTCTTGGTATCCGCTTTGTCGGCGAGGTCACAGCCTCTACACTTGCTGCCCGGTTTGGCAGTCTTGATGCCATTATGGACGCAGACGAGGAAAGACTGCGGACTTGCGATGGTGTCGGTGAGCGGGCTGCCGGAAGTGTATATGATTATTTTTCCGACCCCGGCACCCGTGAGATGTTAGCGGATTTTGAGCGGGACGGGGTTGAGATTATGCCTGAAAGCGGTGCTGACAAACCATTGTCTTCTCAGGTCTTTCTTTTTACCGGCACTCTGCAATCCATGGGACGAACTGAGGCAAAACAACTGCTCAAGGAATTGGGTGGGCAGGTGGCGAATGGATTGAGTAACAAGGTAACATATCTAATTGCCGGAAAAAAACCAGGCAGTAAATTGAAAAAAGCAAAGGAACGGGGTATAATTGTGCTCACGGAAGAAGAGTTTCGGTCTTTGCTTACCGGAGCCGGGGCCTGAAGATGGATAAATGTTCGACTATCACCCCATTTTTGCCCTATTCGCCTCACCCGCATATGACTAAATATAGCGAGAGAGGCGAATAGAACAAAC
>CAZHPX010000382.1:0-1649 GCA_964534785.1 uncultured Desulfobulbaceae bacterium
CACCCTGCCGGCATACATGAATACAGGTCGTTTCAAGTGCAGATAATCTTTTGAACCAGGGCGGAACAATTCAGCATCCACCCCCCGTGACCATAAAACAAGATTAGAAAACCCACGGGAAGACAATTCATCTTTAAGCACCCTGGTGGCAACCATGGTTTTTGCCGCAGCCCCATGGAATGTCTTGACCACCGCATACGAAAAGAAAAGAGGAACAGGTAACCTTGCTCTGATGTATTCAGGATAACGGGTATGATAAGAAGTTGTAAACGGTATTTTTTTTTGACGACATACCCGCCGAGCCATCCATCCCAAAGTTCCTTCTGTAGCGATATGAACACTATGGGGATCAAAACAAATCAGTTGCTCCTTCATTTTTCCGACACCAGGCAAAGCCAGTCTTATTTCCGGATATGTCGGGCAGGGAATAGTTTTAAACGATTCAGGGGTAAATACTTTAACGATATAACCAGACTTTTCAAGATACTTTATGGTCTGGGACAGCGTGGTAACAACCCCGTTGATTTGTGGATGCCAGGCATCCGTCACTATAGCGATTTTTCTCATTTTTCTCCTGAAGCACATACTCTTTAACTGGATTCTGCTCCGCCCACTGAATCACCCCCATGGTACCATGACTGTTCTCTGCCAGAGCAGTACATGACTCCACCCAGTCACCGGAATTGGTATAAAGAAAATCACCAATGTTTTTTATGGTTGCATGATGGATATGCCCGCATATAACCCCGTCAACTTCCTGTTTATGCAGCTCATCAACCAGGGCATCTTCATAATCACTCACGTAGCTGACCACTTTTTTACACTTATATTTAAGATAGGCGGAAACAGATAGATAATCTTTACCCATGAATTTACGATAACGATTATAATCCCGATTTATCCTCAACAACATCCCGTACAACCTGCTGCCAATATCAGCCAGCCACTCATTCTCCTGAACAACCCAATCAAAACGATCACCATGGAGAACAAGAAATTGCTCCCCATTCACCCCCTGATGAACCATCTCGTCGCAAATTCGCACACCATTAAATGTTGACCCTATATAGTTACGCATCTTTGCATCATGGTTTCCGGGCAGATAAAAAACTTTGGTACCATTTTGGGCCTTCTTACAAACCAGCTCCACTATTTTATCGTTAATCGGCGGCCAGTGCCATCTCTTGTTCAGAAGCCAGAGGTCAAGAATGTCCCCAACAAGATAGAGATATTCTGAATCGGTATTTTGGAGAAAATCATAGAGCTTGTTACTTTTTAAATTCTTTCCCCCAAGATGAGTGTCGGATATCCATATACTCCTGAACTGTAACCCCATTCTTTCCTCCCATTTTCATGTTATTGCAGAAATGAAAAATAACTAAACGATACAAATCATTTAATTTCCATTCCTTATCAGTATAAAAGGGATTCATTAAGTTTTCGTAAGCGTAGGGTTATGGTTTCATTCAACCTGAACGCTACAGATAAAAGATAAAACCAGCACATCAGGAGCAGAATACAATGTTAAAAAACAAAGATAATTCAGTAATATGCAAAACATATAAAAATAGAGAAGAAATGCTGCCCATTACCACTAATCGCGGTGCTGACCAGCACCGTGTGCAGTGCGGGCAAGCGAAGCTTGTCGG
>CAZHPX010000383.1:0-1629 GCA_964534785.1 uncultured Desulfobulbaceae bacterium
ACTGCGCCAAGCCATCCAGCTTCTTCAGTTAAACCGCATGGAGCTTACAGATGCATTGCGGGCGGAAATAGAGCAGAACCCCATGCTGGAAGAAGTTCAATCATATAATGAGCCTGATTCCAACCCTGATGCCATCAATGCGGCTGAAAAAATAGAAATCCCTGAAAAAGCTGTAACCTCACAGGTTGAAGGAGAAGGACCCGCTAAAGTAGCAGAAATAAACTGGGAAGATTACAGTAATAATTTTGACAGCGATTTTTCTTTTTCCCGGGAAATTCCTCCGGCAGATGCTCCCACCCAATTTGATTTTATTTCGGAAAAACCAGGGTTAAACGAGTTTCTTCTCTGGCAGCTTGCCCATCTGAAACTTGATGATCTGGACACCAGACTGACCCGGTTTATTGTTGGAAACCTGGATGGACACGGCTTTCTCGAAGCAGACATCGACGATATAGTTTCATTTAACAAGTGTCAGAGAGAGGATGCCGAGGCAGCACTTCGTCTTATCCATAGTCTTGATCCACCCGGGGTCGGAGCACGGGATATCAGGGAATCGCTTCTCCTTCAACTTGATAGAATCGGTCTGGAGGAAACTCTGGCTTTTCAAATCATTGATAAACATATAAATCTGCTGAAAACTCGAAATTTTGCCAGGCTTGCCCGCAGTACCGGGACAACGGTAAGGTTGGTCAGGGAGGCTGTCAAAACCATAAAAACATTGATACCTTACCCTGGTAATGAGTACTCCAATGAGCAGATAAAATATGTTGTCCCTGATGTTTATGTGTATAAAGTTGACAATGAGTTTGTTATTCAGCTCAATGATGATGACTTACCGCATCTCCAGGTATCAAAAGAGTACAATGACATGCTCAAACAAAAAAACTCCATGAGTAAAAATTCCAAAAACTTTTTGCGGGAAAATAAGCGAAATGCCCAATGGTTTATCAAGTCTATCCAGCAACGGCAGCGAACAATTTATAAGGTTGTGGAAAGCTTGCTTACATTTCAAAGGGATTTTTTTGAACGGGGCTCCGGCTATCTCAAACCGCTTATTCTCCGTGATGTCGCTGAAGATATCAGTATGCACGAGTCAACCATCAGTCGTATCACCTCCAACAAGTATATTCATACTCCCCAAGGCATTTATGAGCTGAAATATTTTTTCTCCACTGCTGTTGCCACCACAGATGGTGAAACTGTGGCGGCAGAGGCTATCAAAACAAGAATCAGACAACTTATAGCCGCTGAAGATCCCAAAAAACCTTTAAGCGACAATAAGATTTCTGATATACTGGTTGAGGATAAAATAAAGGTTGCCAGAAGAACTGTGGCAAAATACAGGGATCAACTGAAGATTTTGCCGGTCAAACATCGACGGCAGGCACGGGCTTAGGGAGCTGTAAGCATGACCTGAATCCGTGACGAAAAGGCATTGGAAATTGCTGTAACTATCTTATTTATCATTATTAATATTGATTAAAAAGTAAATGTTCGATTATCACCCCCCCCTAAAAACTTTGCTTGTCCGATACATTAAAATAAGGCACTTCTGAACAGTTACAGTCCGGAGATTGTGCAGCTTTTTTAAACCTTTATGTTCAATATATAAAATGATTCACCTTGATA
>CAZHPX010000384.1:0-1627 GCA_964534785.1 uncultured Desulfobulbaceae bacterium
CCCTTGATATATAACTGGGGCTAACTCTTGTGGGGCACTAACCGATCACCCCCCTAATTCTATTACAGACCTTATAGTTATTCCAGATGGGGATTATGTCCTCATTAATTTCGCACCACCCCGAATATTGACCACTTTCTACTTCTGATTACTCATCATACGGGTTACACCTGGGTTAATCTTACTAAACCCTGTGTCTGTCTTGCAATATTGAGGATTCGGTGGTATCTATCAGTAAACAGGTGCCAGGGTTCAGGGGACAGGGTTCAGGGAGTGAGAAATCAGAAGCTTTGTTTTTTTCTTTATGCCTTGTCCTTCATCATTTATCATCTGTACCCTGTAACCTGTACCCTGTAACCTGGCACCTGTCCCCTGGTAATGTATTTTTAAATGCTGAAAGAAAATAGCAAGTTATCATATACGCTTCTTGTTGATCAATATGAGCGGATAATTTCATACTTAAGAATATCCTTAACGGATCGTTGCAACCTGCGTTGTGCATATTGTCTCGCCGGAGAAGAGCAGGAAGGGCAGCTAATCAAGCTGGCGAGGAATGAGATTTTGACCTATGAGGAACTGTTACGGATGGTTCGGATTGCCGTGGCAATGGGTATTTCAAAAATTCGCCTGACCGGTGGTGAACCGCTGGTTCGCCGGGATATTATCAGTTTTGTCAACAGGTTGGCGGCAATAGAAGGACTGGAAGATATCCGCATGACCACCAACGGTGTTTTGCTTGGATATTTTGCCAGAGAACTTCTTGCCGCTGGGGTAAAAAAAATAAATATCAGTCTCGATACACTTAAACCCGGGAGATTTGCTGAAATAACAGGGAGCGACTGTTTCGCTCAGGTCTGGGAATCCATTGAAACTGTGCTGGCTCTCGATTTTTCTTCGGTGAAACTGAACATGGTGGTCATGCGTAAGGTCAATGATGACGAAATTCTTGATTTTGCCCGCCTTTCCATGGAAAAAAAACTGCAGGTGCGTTTTATTGAGTTTATGCCAATTGGTGTCTCTACCCGCTGGAACAGGGATACCTACATGGGAAGCGATGAAATCATGGCAAGGTTGTCTTCTCTTGGTGAGTTGCTGCCAGTGGCGAGGGAGTTATCCGATGGTCCAGCCAGAGTATTCAAACTGGGTGAAGGTTCCATCGGTTCCCTGGGTTTAATCAGCCCGATCAGTCACCATTTTTGTGATCGCTGCAACAGGCTGCGTTTGACTTCCGAGGGACGGCTCCGTTCCTGTCTGCTGAATGACGAAGAGGTAGATATCCGCAAGGTTCTTCGGGGAGGATGCAGTGATAATGATATTGCGGAGACTTTGCTCACTGCTGTCTATAACAAACCGAGAGGGCATCATCTTGAGAAAAATCGGCTTGAAGACGAAGAGATTGGTGGGATGGATTGCCATGGCAGAATGTCAAGAATAGGTGGTTGACGGAGAAGAAAATCACTCAATTCAGGTGATATACAGGTAATGGATACGTATTGATTGTGTATTATTTTTATCTGATTACCACCGATCCTCAGCTAACTTTAAAATTAGCTGTGGCAACGGGAAAAGTGTTAGATGGCGTAGTTATTGAGCATCGTAACTGCTTGATGGATTCAGGTGACTGAAA
>CAZHPX010000385.1:0-1611 GCA_964534785.1 uncultured Desulfobulbaceae bacterium
CACGCTCCAGCGTGGGAGCGTAAACCGGCCCCAGTCGAGCGGGGCAGCAGGGGACGATGTAGGTGTTACGGAAATGGTGAGGCACAGCATTCCCACACAGAGCGTGGGAACGAGAAGTATCAATAAAACTATCGTTTGCTTGATCGGCACACGGTGCCGGTGCGCTTGGCCGTTATTTGAAAATAATAGAGAGACAAGGAGATTGTAACCGTGAAGATTACAAGCCAGATGGTAAAAGAGCTTCGTGATAAGACCAATGCCGGGATGATGGACTGTAAAAGGGCCCTTGGGAAAACAGAAGGTGATCTTGAAAAAGCCGTTGACCTGCTTCGGCAGAAAGGACTTGCTGTTGCTGCCAAACGGGCTGACCGGATAACAAGTGAAGGTGTGGTTGAGTGTTATATTCATGGTGCCGGAAAGCTTGGGGTTATGGTTGAGGTTGGCTGTGAAACTGATTTTGTTGCCAAAACTGATGATTTTAAAGCCTTTGCCAGAGATATTGCCATGCATATTGCTGCCGTTAACCCGGTGTCTGTCAGCAGGGACGACGTACCTGCTGAAATGGTGGAAAGAGAAAAGGGGATTTATATCAAGCAGGCTCTTGATTCAGGAAAACCGGAAAGCATTGTTGAAAAGATGGTCACAGGCAAAATTGAAAAATATATTGCCGATATCTGTCTTATGGAGCAGAAATATGTAAAGATCCCTGATTTAAGTATCCAGGATCTCCTCAATGAACTGATTGCCAAAATGGGTGAAAATATATCCATTAAACGGTTTGCCCGCTTTCAGATAGGGTAACCAGAGGACAGAACAGTTTGATATGCTTCGCATTTGTGAAATAAGGTAGAGTAAAGGCAAGGTAATAAGATGTATGTTTTGTTACCTTGTTTTTAAAATAGTTATATCAGCCTTTGGCTGCTGACCATTCTGTCCTCTGTCCTCTGACTTCTGTTTCCTAATAAGAATAGAGGGTATATGAAATTTCAGCGGATTCTTTTGAAAATCAGCGGAGAGGCTTTGATGGGCGAAGGGACTCACGGTATAAGTCCCGACATGATTCGCTTTGTAGCGGCTGAAATTAAAGGTGTTCATGCGAGTAGGGTGGAACTTGCTCTTGTGATTGGTGCCGGCAATATTTTTCGTGGTGTGGCTGGTGCAGCGGGCGGTATGGATCGAGCTTCTGCTGATAACATGGGAATGCTGGCAACTGTGATTAACGCCCTTGCCATGCAGGATGGGCTTGAAAAAGCAGGGGTACCAACCAGGGTTATGTCGGCAATTGCCATGAGGAATGTATGCGAACCTTTTGACCGTGCCATGGCTTTGCGTCATCTTGACAAGGGGAGAGTGGTTATATTTGCAGCCGGAACCGGCAGTCCGTTTTTTACCACGGATACAGCGGCTGTTTTGCGGGCTCTGGAAATCCAGGCTGATGTCATCATGAAGGCTACCAGGGTTGACGGAGTTTATGATCGTGACCCGGAGATTGACAGCAAGGCTGTTCGTTTTGACCGCTTAAACTATACCCGTGTTCTGAGAGCAAATTTACGGGTTATGGATGCGGCTGGTATCTCTCTGGCGAGGGAAAATAATTTACCTGTTTTTGTG
>CAZHPX010000386.1:0-1602 GCA_964534785.1 uncultured Desulfobulbaceae bacterium
CCATCCAAATGGCCTTCTCTGGCCAGATTTACGCCGATAGGGGTGAGTAGTTACACCTGAAAAAACCGGTTTCAGAGGTAATTAAAATATTCAGAAAAAACAGTCTCGTCAAATTGAGAACCAAAGATGTGGGGGTTCTGCCCAAGGAAGATGCTCTGCGGCTTGGTGTTGTCGGCCCGACGGCAAGGGGCAGTGGTGTAAACAACGATCTCCGCGATATATATCCATATTCGATCTATGACCAGCTTGACTGGGATGTTATAATCGAGGAAGGCTGTGATGTTCGGGCCCGGACCCTGGTGCGGTTAGAGGAAACTTTTCAGGCTATTAATATGGTGGAACAATGTATGCGTGACATGCCGGACGGCCCGGTAACAACCGGTGGACTGCCGCGAATTCCGGCTGGGCAGGCGGTCGCCCGTACCGAGGCCCCCCGGGGAGAATTGTTTTATTATGTCAAGTCAAACGGAACAGATAAACCGGAGAGACTTAAATGGCGGGTACCGACCTATCCCCATTGGGAAGCATTAAAGGTGATGATGCCCGGTAACAAGACCGCTGATGTGGCAGTTATTTTTAACAGCATAGACCCGTGCATCTCCTGTACGGAGAGATAGGGAGGAGAGGCTTATGGAAGAAATAACAGTGAATAGATTCGTGCTTTGCGACTCCGGTTTGTGTATTGGCTGCGGGATGTGCATGGTTAAATGCTCAACCGGTCATTATGGTATCAGTAAAAAGGAGGCCAAAGAGCTTGGTGTTGCACTTATCTCCAGAAACAGGGTTATCAAGATAAAAGAAGATGGAGAAAAGTTCAATGCGTCAATGATGTGTATGCATTGCGAGGATACGCCATGTGCCAGGGCTTGCCCCATCGGAGTTATTACCGTTGATAACGGGATTGTCCGGGTGCAGGAAGAGGATTGTTCCGGTTGTGGTACCTGTGAGATGGTTTGTCCCTATGGGGCGATTGAGGTGCATGAGGTTCATAATCCTTTCACCGGTGTTAAGCGGATGACTGCCCTTAAATGTGATCTTTGTTATGACAAGGAAACCCAGGCCTGTGTTGCCGGATGCAAGTTCGAGGCGTTGTCCCTTGTTACCTGGGAGGAGTTTCGGGCCATGGGTGAGCGACCACCCAAGAGTATAAGAGAGAAAAAGGTCAAACCTAAACCAAAACCAAAACCTGATCCTGAACCGGAAACTGCTGAAAAAGAGAGTGAGGTTGCTGAAACCGTGGTTTGATTGAATGTTGTTGTTTCTAAACCACGAAAGGCACGAAAAACACGAAAAGGGAAAAAATACCTTTGGTGTTTTTCACCTGGTACCACCGCTCTGCGGTGGTACCCCCCCCATCACCACTTATGCGGTAAAGGGTAAACGAGCAGTAAATTTTGAAAGCCGTCCTGTTTCCAGGACGGCTTTTTTTTGTTTTTTCTCTAACAAGATCGCTTCAGCCTCTCCTCCTCTCCTTCGGCGGCACCAGTGCGGTGTCGTTATCATGTAAATATTCGGCTTATGCTATGAGAACTATCAAAACTACTGCATTGTAAATATTCGTATCATACCATGGAGCATAAAAAAGGGTCGATGGTATGGGAT
>CAZHPX010000387.1:0-1594 GCA_964534785.1 uncultured Desulfobulbaceae bacterium
ACGAATCTCTTTTTGCCATTTCCAGCTTGGCAATGGCACCTTCCTGAAAGTACTCACCATCAATTTTCTCGACTTCGACTAACTTAGTGATCTGCTCAACAGTGATCTGCTCAACAGTGATCTGCTCAACAGTTTGTCTATTTTCAGACAGTGCAGGTGTTTGCTGAACATATGATTCTACCTTGAAAAACGAGACCAAAAAAATAGCCAAACCAAAAGATATTGCAACAAATTTAAAGAATAAGTGTTGACCCGTAACCTGCTGAGGTTGATCTTCATCGGTGAGCGGGACAAAGATACGACGGTACTCTGCCATGGGAACGCAGAAGCAGGAAAGAATAATGCAAAAAGTATAGAAAAATGCAAAATTTATAACTCCTAAAATTGAAAGCCAAACTAATGATTTCAAGGAGCCTAAACTTCCCAGCGAATAGTCTTTAACACCCTCAAGAAATGCTAACCACTGCACTACTTCCTGAACAAAAGCACCGCTATACATACCAGCCACAGCAGCCTTATTATAGTTAATGGCATCTGCAACGGAAGGGTATTCTCTTAACTCACCAAGTTGAGATAACAAAAACATGTATATTGATACCATGGCTATGGAGCATAACCACCGTGAACATTTCAGAGACTTTATGGGTACTATATAAGGCTTCAGCTCAGAAGAGAGCCCTTTTTGAAACATCTTGAAAACAAACCAAAAAACAGGGATAATGATAATGAAAACAGACAATTCTACTTGGGTATAGAATTGAAGCTGAACACTTATAAAAAAAGATATGGTTAAAGCCAGGAAGGGTGTAAAAATAAAGGAGAGATAACGAGCAGAAATATATTTATAAATATAACCCCGCTGGGAAAAAAAATGCAGCTTACCAATCTTAGAGACGGTGCTTGAATAAACCAAGTATAGACAGATTGGTATGGAAAATAAAAAAATGCTTATAATTGAAACCGGCAAATTAGTCCCAAACTCTTTATAAATAAAATAGGAGGATGTACACCACGCAGACGACATGATTAAATACCATATAATATCATGAAGATTGCTGCCAACTTGTTTTCCCTTGTTGATGTTTTGAATGTTCATTTTTTTATTCCTCCTGCTTATTTTTTATCATAATTTTTTTTGATTACCACCTATCCCCAGCGGACTCAGGTTACATTCTCGGACAGGCTCATAGTGTCTTTCTGTTTTCCCTTACGGTCAGGAAAAATGTTTTTTCGTTTTCGGCCATCGTTCCCACGCTTGTATGGGAACACCCAGCCACTTGTATGGGAACACCCAGCCACTCGAAACAGTAAGTATGCATTCCCACGCAGAGCGTGGGAACGAGAGGACTCCGCACATTATTCCCGCTTATGCAAGGCATGCATTAAGGATATTGAGTGGTCAGGACAAGGGCATAAACCGTTTACAGATTCGTTCAAGGTCATCTGAAAACCTTTAACGGTGCCGGCTTCTTGATGTTTTTTTGCTTGCGACCAGGTTCGGCGTTAGTATAATGTTGCTAAGCCTTCATTTTTAAAGTAATTAAAAATCACCGAAAGGACAGCCATGCAAAAATTACCCATCGGTATCCAAACC
>CAZHPX010000388.1:0-1589 GCA_964534785.1 uncultured Desulfobulbaceae bacterium
TCACCATTTCCGTAACACCTACATCGTCCCCTGCTGCCCCGCTCGACTGGGGCCAGTTTACGCTCCCACGCTGAAGCGTGGGAGCGAGAAGTGCTGGAGCGTGGGAGCGAGAAAAACCAGCCCAAAGTCCGATAATCTCCACCTTGAACTCAGATGACCATCGACTATCAGGCTTTTTCCGGAACCGGATCAGTTTTATCCACAGCGGCAGCATCATCACTGACAGAAGCATCACTCCCCTGCTCCGCTGTCATGGCAGCTTCCAACTCTTCAATTCCGGCCTCAGCTTCCTCACCCCGCCTGGACTTTCCTTCACAAACTGCATCTGCAATAAGTGAGGAAATCAGCTTAATGGCACGAATAGCATCATCATTACCCGGAATAATACAATCAACTCCATCAGGATCACAGTTGGTATCAGTGAGGGCAACCACCGGAATACCGAGTTTTTGCGCCTCATTAACAGCAATATCCTCTTTATTGGGATCAACCACAAAAAGCACATCCGGAAGGGTTCGCATGTTCTTAATCCCCCCTATATTCCGATCCAGCTTAATCCTTTCCTTATCCATGAGAAGTATCTCTTTCTTGGGAAAACGATTAATGGTACCATCTTCCTGCATGGCTTCAATCTTTTTCAACCTGTCTACAGAATGTTTAACGGTCTGGAAATTCGTCATCATCCCGCCAAGCCAACGATGATTAACAAAAAACATGGAACATCGCTCAGCCTCTTCACGGATAATTGCCTGTGCCTGACGCTTGGTACCAACAAAGAGAACAGTACCCTCACCCACCACCACATCCGCAACATAGGCACATGCTTTACGGGCCATCTTCATGGTCAAGTCGAGATTGATAATATAAATCCCGTTTCTGGGGCCGTAAATATACGGCTTCATTTTCGGGTTCCATCGTCTGGTCTGATGACCAAAATGCAGACCTGCCTCAAGCATCTGTCGCATTGTTACATTTGCCATAATAATCTCCTGTTTTGGTTTTTCCTCCACCCCTTATCTCCAATCCACCGTTTAAGCGGACACCAAAGGAATTTAGCGGGATGTGTGTGTTGTCCCGATTAATACTAATATAGGGAGCCTGTTTATGATTTTTCTAAAGACATCTAACAAACCTGAAATCAACCTTATATATTTACCACAACTATTAACTGCTTTCAATGACTGCGTGATAATTTATCATCAACGTTTTTAAATTAATGTGGGACGATCTCCAAGAATAAACTGCAGCCACTTGAACCCGAACTTCAACAATTCCACATCATCCCTGTTGATACGCCGCCGCTGCTGCTTGCTTAAACGAAACCCGGCAAGCAGATCATGTTGATTCAAATAACTGCGAAACGCATCAATATTATAACAAACCATAAATGCCAACTGCTGTTTTGGTCCGGCAACGCCCTCGCCCTGCCATGGATTGGTGGCAAAAAAAGCATCAACCTCTGCCCAGAGATCATTTAATAAATTATATTCAGCAAGGAACTGGTCCCTTTCCCACTCGGACACTGTATAACTTCGCCCCTCATCGTGACCCTTACAGTACGGGTGACGGGTAATAAAGTAATGCTCTTT
>CAZHPX010000389.1:0-1586 GCA_964534785.1 uncultured Desulfobulbaceae bacterium
CCGAAGAAACAAATCCCGGCAGCAGATTTAAGGTCGTAACGGGTTTATTATTTTTTTTATCTGCCGGTGTTTCTGTTAGCTGGCGGATCACCTGAACAACAGCACCATGAAACCCTTCCATATGGGTACCGTCATAACTCGGGGTTGAGACATCTACAAATTCAGGCAGTTTTTGTGTTTCGCTCTCATCCTGTTCACGGATATACTGGTCAATAAACATTGGTACATTATCGCCAATGGTTTCGGTCAGGCAGGTGGTGGCAATGCCGATCAGTTCAGGCCGGTATTTTTCTCTGACATTGCTCAGCCCAATCTTCAGATTAGGGCCGCCACCATATATCGCATGTTTTTCCGAAAGGGAAGAGGAGGCTATATCTATCGGCTCGTGATAATGACTGATTATATAACGACGCATATAAGTGGCACAGCCCTGAGAACCATGCAGATAAGCGACCATACCCTCTATCCCCTTGGATGCCAGACAGGCACCAAGGGGTTTACACAGCTTGCAGGCATTAGTAGTGGATATGTAGTTTGCTGTTTTTTTACCCATGATCAGGAACCTCTCTTGATGTTATTCTGTTTCCGGGGAACAAAACGCCAGACTGGACTCATAACCGATGAGTAAACCTCGCGGGTAAAATTTCGCATCCCCACAAACCCGGCAAGGGCTTCCTTTCGTTCATGGTTATGATCACAAAAAGCAATCCCCAGCTTGTAGGCAATGGGTCTTTCCTTGACCCCGCCGACAAAGATATCAACATCCTTCTCCTTGAGAAAAGTAGTTAATTCAAGGGGGTTTGAATCATCAACAATCACGGTACCCGGATCGGTGATGGCTTCAAGCTCCTGGTAATCCTCTTTGGTACCGGTCTGGGAACCGACCATGACCACAACCATATCAAGCATGCGAAAGGCCTTGACCAATGAGAATGCCTTGAAAGAACCACCCACATAAATTGCCGCCTTTTTCCCGGCCAGGGCCTGCCGGTATTTCTCTATGTCCGGCATTAACTCTGTTACTTCTGTGCGGATCAGCTCTCTGGTTCGCTCCATCATTTCATCAACCTGGCGGTCATCAGGATATTTTTCCTTAAAAAATCGAACAATATCATAGAGGGCCTCGGACATATCCTCGACTCCAAAATAGGATACCCTAATGGAGGCAACCCCGTATTTTTCCTCCATCATATTGGCAAGCTGCATGGTAGAACCGGAACACTGAACCACATTAAGAGCGGCACCATGGGCTTTTCTTATTTCGTCCACCCTGCCGTCTCCGGTGATGTTGGCGACGACCTCCAGGCCCATCTCCCGATAATATTCCTGAATCATCCAGATCTCTCCGGCCAGGTTAAAATCGCCGAGAATGTTTATGGAAAATTTTGAAATTGATGATGTATCACCAGTGCCAATCAGTCTTGCCATGGCATCGCAGGCCGCCTGATATCCCGCCCTTTTACTGCCTTTAAAACCTTCCGACATAACCGGAATCACCGGAATATTTTTTTTGTTCTCCACTTCCCGGCAAATTGCCTCAAGATCATCGCCAATGATACCGACAATGCAGGTCGAATAAACAAAAG
>CAZHPX010000390.1:0-1578 GCA_964534785.1 uncultured Desulfobulbaceae bacterium
AGCACTTGCCCAGCGGGTTCTCGATGTTCCCCCTTCCCCGACTTTGGCGGTTAATGCCAAGGCCAAGGCACTTAAAGCGGCCGGAGCTGATATTCTTAATTTCAGTGTTGGCGAGCCGGATTTTGACACCCCGGATCATATCTGTCAGGCGGGGAAAAAAGCCATTGATGACGGTCATACCAGGTATACGGCGGTGCCGGGCATCCTTGAGCTGCGGGAAGCTGTCTGTATGCGGTTTAATGAGGATCATGGCCGGGAATACACGCCCGAGCAGATTCAGATATGTTGCGGCGGCAAACATGGACTGTATAATATCTTCCAGGCCATATTAAATCCTGGTGATGAAGTTTTGATTCCGGTTCCTTACTGGGTCTCTTATCCGCCCATGGTCCAGTTGGCAGGCGGGGTGCCGGTTCTGGTGCCGCTTGATGAGGCTGTGGATTTTGATCTCAACCCGGAAATCTTAAGTAAATATGTAACCGATAAAACCAGGGCTGTTTTCTTAAACTCTCCATCCAATCCAACCGGAGCAGTGTTTTCTGAGAGTTCACTTAAAGCCGTGGCGGCAATGGCTCGTGCGGGGGGCTGGCTCGTGGTCAGTGATGATATTTATGAGACCATCACCTATATGGATGGTAAGCTCCCCCATATCCTTGATGTTGCCCCTGAGTTGCAAGAACAGACAATTATCTTAAACGAGGTTTCCAAATCCTTTGCCATGACTGGCTGGCGGATAGGTTATTCGGCAGGACCTGGTCATCTAATCAAGGCCATGAATAAAATCCAGAGCCAGTCAACCTCCAACCCGGCATCACCTTCACAGTATGCGGCTCTTGCCGCCCTGACCGGGCCTCAGGATTTTCCCGGAAAGATGAAAGAGGCTTTTTTGCCGAGACGGGATTATTTTGTCCGGGAACTTGAGGCGATTCCCGGAATCAGTTGCGTAAACCCCAGCGGTGCTTTTTATGTGTTTCCCAATCTCTCCAGCTATTATGGAAAATCTTTTGCAGGCAAGGTGATTGGCGATTCGGTGGCCATGGCGGATTATTTTCTTGATGAGGCCAGGGTGGCATCGGTGCCGGGAGCAGCTTTTGGTGCAGATAAGTTTGTCAGGTTTTCCTTTGCCACTTCCATGGAGATTATTGAGGATGGGATGGGAAGGATAAAAAAAGCCCTTGAAGATTTGACCTGAAACCTGGAGCGAATTACCACAGAGAGCTACAGAAAAATAAACAATCTCTGCGTTCTCTGTGGTTAAATATCTCTACTGCTCTTCTTCATCATGTTTCTTGAAAATACGGCAGGAAATTTTCCCATCCTGGCGGCATATTTTACACAATCCCAGTTTCTGTTCGTTATATTCCGATAAGATACTTTGCAGCTTCCAGGGCGAAGTCAAGCATTTACGTCCCAGCCCACATTCGGTGAGAACCCGGCAGAAGTTGAGGAATTCATCCATCAGGCGGGTAAGCACTTTTTCTTTATGATGAATAATGTGTAACTGCCTGCACATGTCCAGACCTTCAATGGGCAGGCTTTTCAGCCAGTCCTGTTGTGCCTCTCTGCTGACTGTCAACT
>CAZHPX010000391.1:0-1571 GCA_964534785.1 uncultured Desulfobulbaceae bacterium
CTGTAAAATAGAGCATGGAAGCTCTATGAGATACTGGCAGGGAGGCAAAAATGTTAGAAACAGTTCTTTTAAGCTCTAAACAAAAGAAGATATCGGCAGATTCTTATCACCACACCCAATTAAACAAAATATCTGCTGCCGATGGTAAATTGAACCAGCAGATTCAATTACAAGACCGGGTGGAGCTTGCAGAAGATACCCTCCCCCCACTGACCTATTCCAACTCCATGACCATCAATGGACATGAAGGAGAAAAATACCGGTTATTACAGGGGCTGGTTGCCAACCTTCTCAAAGAACAGTCCATAAGCACAGAAATAATAATCGGAGATAATGAAATAAATATCACCGAACTGTCGCAGCAAGAAGCACAGGAAATCATTGCCGATGAAGGATACTTTGGGGTTGAACAGACTTCGGAGAGAATTTTTCAACTTGCAACAGCCATTGCCGGAGGTGATCCGACAAGAATTGATGCGGTTAGAGAAGGGGTTGAAAAAGGTTTTCAAGAAGCACTTGACGCTTTCAACGGCTGGCTGCCTGATATATCATATAAAACATATGATGCGGTGGTGGTAAAACTTGATAACTGGGCAGCAGATCAACAAAAATAAAAAATAACCGCGGTGTTAGAGTCTGTAAACATCAGACAAGGTGATGGTCATGACAGTTGAATTTTTTGGAGTACGCGGATTTGGACAGATTGGGGGAATTGGCAAAACAAATACCTCCGGTGGAGCAGAAAAATCCGGTACAGCAGATGGAAAAACCGGTATCTCCTTTAACCAGGCATTACAGGAGACAAAGGGAATGCAGGCAACCAGCCAGGCACATGACCCGGAACGGGCAGCCCGGGTGGAACAGCTTAAGGAGCAGGTATACAGCGGTTCTTATGAGCCTGATCTAAACAAGGTGGCTTCCAGCCTGCTTAAATTTCTGGTGGAAGAAGGATGACAAGATGAATAGAGAAGAAATTCACAAAGACCTTGTCCGTCTCCGTGATCTGATCAGAGAAGAACGGGAATATGCAAAAAAACTCGATATGGAAGGAATGAGCAGGGTCATGGAAGAAAAAGAATCATTGATCCTCAGCTTAAACAGCATTGAAGAACTTCATCCCGACAATAAAAAGTATGCTCTCCAAATCAGAGAAGAAAACCGGCGCAATGCCTTTCTTTTCGGGTCAACTCTGAACTGGATTCAGGACACCATGGAGTTTTTTGGTCGTAAAACTGTACCGGTTGCCTATGGCCAACAAGGTTCAACCGTTAATTTCAACATTAATGGCCGACTTCTTTCCGGAAGAATCTGACAAATCTGCAATAAAGACTGCTACCTGTTATCCCCTCCCTGTTTTTCAATTTTCCCCTAAATTTTCACGTCTTACCTGCCGATAATACAATCAAGGATGATTGTAACCTGATCTCTCAATATTTTTCCATCACAGCATGGTTAACTTTATGTAGTGGAAAATCAACGTCTCAGAGAGAATCATTATCATCTCTATACCTGTTTTCTGCCCTCAGGGCATTATATTTTAATAAAAACAATAGAGTACAAGCCATGGGTGG
>CAZHPX010000392.1:0-1549 GCA_964534785.1 uncultured Desulfobulbaceae bacterium
ACCCCGCCCACATAATCAATAATCGAATTTCCTTCAATTTCAAAAAACAGACCATTAATGGTCAAATCTCGCCTGAAAGCATCTTCCTCCAGGGTTCCAAAGGTATTATTGGCAGGAAGAACCTTGCCATCACAGCTATCATATTCACTATGGGAACGAAGAGTGGAAACTTCAATGATTTTATTACCGCGATAAAAAACCTGAACCAGACGAAAACGACGACCGATGGTACGGCTGTTGCGAAACAGTTTTCTTATCTGCCCGGGACGGGCATTGGTGGAGATATCAAAATCCTTGGGTCGTTTACCAAGATACAGATCCCGTACCCCGCCTCCGACAAGATACCCTGAAAAACCGGCATCACGGAGACGAAAGAGGACTTTTAAAGCCTCTCTATCAATGTCCACAGGGCGAATAGGGTGCTCTTCTTCCGGGATAATTATTGCCTTCTCCCCTGAAGAGACATTCTGTTCATCCTTATTACCGACTGATTCCATATAAGCCTTGGGATTGGATTTTCGGATTTCGGTTAACTGTTTTCTGTTCGTTGTTATCTGTCATCTGGCTTCTGTCATCTGGCTTCTGATAAGCCGACTCTGCTTCCCTGACAAAACGATCAAAAATCTCATCCACCGTCAATATTTCATTCATCTTCCAGGTGTTTGATCCGGAAAAAACCAGGCCATTATCCACATCACCGGTGCAGGATGCCATCAACCGCTCACTTATACAGTATTTATAGGAACATTTCTTCAAACATTTATAAGTACATTTCCTGGCCGCAACATCCTCTCCCTGCTCCATCCGTTCAACAAAATCAGTCTTTATTGCCCGACCGGTCATGCCCACAGGAGACTGAACCAGAATAATGTCATCTTCCCCCGCCTCAATATATTTCTGTTTGAATTCATCTGAAACCGAACATTCCTCGCTGAGAACAAACCGGGATGCAATCTGGATTCCGTCAGCCCCATATTCATCCATCATCTCCGCCATTTCAAAGCCGTTGATAATACCGCCGGCGGCTATGAGCGGTACCTTGGAAATAACCTCACGGATTGGCGGAAAGATATCCCGCAGGGATTGATCCGTGCCAAGATGGCCTCCGGCCTCGGCCGCTTCCACTACAATGGCGGCCGCACCAAGCTTTTCTGCGAGACGGGCAAAAGCAGGAGAAGAGACAATGGAAATAATGGGTACATTATGTTCTCTACCTATCTTGAAAATATCACGGGAAAAACCGGCTCCCGTGATAATCATGTCCACCCCGGCCTCAATGGATCCCATGACCAGGTTAGAAAAGTCCTGCATTGCATACATGATATTAACGGCAATAACCCCGTCAGTGGCCTGTTTTGCCTTGCGGATATCTTCCTGCAGCTCAGGCACAGGAATCCCGGAGCCGCCTATGGTACCGATGCCGCCGCATTCTGCCACCGGAATGGCAAGGGTTGAAGTGGAAACCCGTATTGACATACCTCCTTGAATAATAGGAATTCTGGCAGTAAAATCACCGATTTTAAGTTCTGGTAGTTTCATGTATTCACTC
>CAZHPX010000393.1:0-1543 GCA_964534785.1 uncultured Desulfobulbaceae bacterium
GCATCCAGGTGGAAAATGATGTCTCTGCCAGGATAAGTTATTTAAACGATGCCCATCCGAATCTGATTCGGGAACAGATCAGGCTGGCTCTCGGAGAACCCATGGGTTACTCCCAGGATGATATCAGCTTCCATGGTGCATCCATTGAACTGCGAATAGTAGCCGAAAATCCGGCTCGTGATTTTGCCCCATGGATTGGCACTATTACCCGTTTTTTCCTGCCCGATTATGAATGGTCAGCGGTATATACCCATGTACCCTCTGACCGGCCATATCAAATACCAAGTGAATATGACCCCAACCTTGCTCTTGCCCTGGTCTGGGGGGACGATATTAACCAGGCTAAACAACGGGCTGTTGAATTTCTTGAAAATACCATTATCGAAGGTAAGAGTTCTACGGGAACTGAGATTTTGACAAACCTGACTTACCTGCGAAATAATCTTGACCGGCTGCTTACTTTTTAGAAACCCGGAATCAAATACCAGAAATTAGATATCTATGAACGAACAACTCAAACAACTACAGAATATCGAGCAGCGTATCGAATATCTTGCCCATATAAAAAAGACTGATAAATGGGGCAACCTCTCAATTTTCAAGCATAACTGTGACGAACTTAAATCTCGGCTCTATGAACTTGACGGAAAAGATTTCGACCTGAAAATAGAAAAATTAGATAAGTCTATCCGTTTTCTTGAAGCCCGCTGTGAAGAAAGGTTAACCGCCATGGAGCGGGTACGGATTGTCCGTAATCATCAACGGTTCACCTTGAAGGATATCCTTGAAAATGTTTATGAAGATTACACGGAACTTGGCGGCCAGGGTGAGTTCAACATCGACCCCGCCATGGTGGTTGCCAAGGCTAATGTTGTCCGTCGCATCAAGAGAAAAAGAAAGCCCTATACATCCCCGGTCATGGTGATTGGCCAGGAAGTAGGTCATGGAGAAGAGTTCAGAAACGGTGGTTCCTGTAAACCATGGGGTAATGAAAAAGCCCTTCGTTATATGAAAGTCGCTGAAACCGAAGGTATTCCCATTCATTTTTACATTTTCACCCCCGGTTCCTATCCAGTGGAAGAGTATCCCGGTGCAGCCCAGCAGATTGCCCGCAACATTTATACCATGACCAAACTGGGAGTCCCCATAATCTCGGTTATTTCCGAGGGAGGTTCAGGGGGGGCCGAAGCAATTGGCTTAAGTGATTTCCGGATTATGTTTTCCCACGGATATTACTCGGTTATATCACCAGAAGGGGCGGCCGCCATTGAAGGAAAGGTCAAAGAAGGTGCAAAAGTACCACCGGAACTTATTGAAACCTGTGCCAATCGTCTCCACATGACGGCTGAAGAAAACCTTAAACTTGGTACCATTGACAGGGTGATCTACGAGCCTCCCCTGGGGGCAAAAATTGATGATTTTGCTTTTTTTGCCAGAATTCGCTCCGAAATTATCAGAGCCACAGATGAAGTGGTGCTTAAAACCAAGAGCGTTCGCGGTTTTCGTGCCTATGAAGTCAAAAAGAAAAAAGCCGAAAAACCGG
>CAZHPX010000394.1:0-1538 GCA_964534785.1 uncultured Desulfobulbaceae bacterium
AGCCACCTTGCTCAACAGCTCACGGTCAACAGATTTATCAGTATTGAGGAGAATAACATTCCTGTCTGAGCTTTCCTCCCGTCCCACGGTCATACGGGATATATTGACCCCGTATGCTCCAATGGTTGTTCCCAAAGCTCCAATAGCACCAGGTACATCCACATTATAGACGAGTAACATCGGCCCAGCCGGCAACGCTTCAAGACGGAACGAGTTCAACCTGACCAGACGCGGCTCTTTTTTGCCAAATACTGTCCCGGCCAGGATGTTTTCTTCTTTACCGGTTTTAACCGTCACCCGAAGAAGATTGGTGAAATCAGCGGCCCTGCTGGTTTTTGACTCAACCACTTTAATACCGCGCTCTTGAGCGATAATAGGGGCATTGACAAAATTAACCGCATCCTGAAGGATGGGGGTAAATAATCCTTTAAGAAAAGCCACTGTAATCGGTCCGACTTCCTGCTGGGCAAGGTCTCCGGAAAATTCAAGGTTCACCTCTTCCACACTCCCGTTTGAGATCTGCATATGCATGGAACCCAACATTTCCCCAAGGGTTATGTAGGGACCTATACTGGCAAGGACATCATAACTGACCGAAGGTACATTCACAGCATTACGGACCACCCCTTTAAGGAGATAATCGGCCATCTGCTCGGCAATGGACGAAGCGACATTCTCCTGGGCCTCACTTGTTGAAGCACCAAGATGGGGGGTGCAGATAAAATTATTCAAACCCAAAAGAGCGGTCTCTTCAAGGGTGGTTGGTTCCCTCTCAAAAACATCAAGAGCTGCCCCGCCAATCCGTCCATCTTTCAATGATTCATAGAGAGCTTTCTCATCAACCACCCCACCCCTTGCACAGTCAATAAACATGGCGTCATCTTTCATATTTTTGAAAAATTCAGCATCAAGGATATGGTGGGTTCCTTTGGTAAGCGGTGTATGTACCGAAATAAAATCAGACCGACGGGCAAGTTCATCAAGTTCAATCAGCTCAACCCCAAGTTTTTCAACAAGTTCAAGGGGCATAAAAGGATCATAGGCAATAACTTTCATCCGCATCCCCTGGGCCCGGCTGCAAACAATAGCACCAATGCGGCCAATCCCGACAATACCAAGGGTCTTGCCGGTAACCTCCCGGCCCATAAAACTTTTTTTCTCCCACTTGCCGGCCTTCATGGAAGCTGTGGCCTGGGGAATATTTCTGGCAAGTGACATCATCATGGCTATGGCGTGTTCAGCTGCCGTGGTTGCGTTGCCGTCCGGGGCATTCATAATGATAATGCCTTTCTGGCTGGCAGCCGGAATATCAACATTATCAAGACCGATACCTGCCCTGCCTACAGCTTTCAGCCTCGTAGCCGCCTCAATAATATCCTCTCGAACCTTGGTGGTACTGCGAATGACCAGACCATCATAGTCAGCAATAATTGCTTTAAGTTCTTCCGGAGCCAGACCTGTGTTCACATCAACATCAAGTCCTGCCTCACGAAGGATTTTTTCTCCAACCGGAGCAAGATTATCACTGATCAGTACTT
>CAZHPX010000395.1:0-1538 GCA_964534785.1 uncultured Desulfobulbaceae bacterium
TTGATAACGAGTGACCACTACATATTGTATGTGCTGGAGTTAAGTGCATACCCCAAAATGTTTTTCGATTACCTGAGTCTGGGTGGTAACCAGGTAAATAATAAAAAATGAGCAAAAAAAAACGCTCAGCGGATATAATCCGCTGAGCGTTTTTAAATGACATAACTGTTACAATCAGGCGTTACGACGACATTGACGGATATAGTCCTTGGCAAGGGAAGGATGCTCGCTGATAACCTTACCGCCCTCTTCACCCATCTCCTCAATCAGAAAAGTCATCACCTGGGCATAAGTCATGTCTTTTTTCAGGGTCTGAACTACCATGTCTGAGAGTTTTTCTTTATCTTCCTGCGTATCGTAATAACTTAATAACCGATGTTCACCGGTCTGCTCATTTTTTTCCTGTTTTTTTGCAGGAGCAGGCTGAACTTCCTCTTCTTTTTTTGAATCATCAACAGCACTTGAATGAGCCTCTGCAAGGGCTGCCTTCAAAGCTGTAACCTCAGCCTGAAGAGCAGCTATCTGCTCCTGTACAGGCTTAATATCAACCGGTGCAGGCATCTCCTGCTTCTCAAGTCTTTCCAGGCGGACAGGTATATCACCAATTATATCATCAGGCTTCATTGCTGCCAACTTACCGGCAATATCATCCACCCTGGTATGAAGTTCTTTAAGACCGGCATCAGCCGTCCCGACAGCCTCTTTGACAGTGATGACTTCACCAGCCACCGTATCCCTGACATGTTTCGGGGTGACACTGTCGCTCTGTACAGCTTGCAACTGGCTGCTCAACTCTTTGATTTTCTTTTCAAACTCTTCCCTGACAGCAACAACATCCGCACCTGTTGACTCAACCATCTCACTCGCCACAGCCTTAACATGTTCCGGCGAGATATTCCTGTCCTGAACGGCCTTTAACTGCCTGTTCAATTCTTCTATTTTCCTGTCAAACTCTTCCCTGACAGCAACAACATCTGTGCCAGTTGACTCGATCATGTCGGAAACTTCTTCCTGGACATTATCAACCAAATCAGCAAACCCCGAAGTTGCAGGAGATTTTTCCAGCTCATCTGACACCTTTTCAGTACGGGTGTATGGACAGACAGCTCTTGCCTGATTCACCCATACCGTAACTTTTCCCCGCAATCCTTCAAATATTCTGATCGCAGATGATCTATCATGCATGGCTGCCGCAGCAATAAAAATAGCAATCAACGCAACCAGACAGACCAGAATGCCAAGAGTCAGAGCAATTGACCATTGAATCGTCTGGAAAATCAAAACAAAGAAAGCCCATATTCCGGAGAAAAAACCACCGGTGAAGAGCATAAGGCCAATCAGTAGTGAAAGTACGGTAATCAGAACAACAGAATTGACAAGCGGGTTGTGCAGATGACATTGCTCCATGAAAGGCTTTCCTCCGAGACGATCTTTAAACCTGAATCATATGAATGACAGATTAAACAAAATAAATAAGAAATCAGAAAAAAAACAACCCATCCTGCTTGCATTTTCAGTCGTTTTCAGTATACAACTAT
>CAZHPX010000396.1:0-1538 GCA_964534785.1 uncultured Desulfobulbaceae bacterium
AGAGGATATTGTCGAGCTGGTTTCTCATTTTGTCAAGTATTACCGGAAAGCCTTTAAAAAGGATATTGATTTTGTTCCCCAGTCAATTATCAATCGTCTTATCGAGCATGACTGGCCCGGCAATGTTCGGGAGCTTGAAAATCTGATTCAGCGGGCGATATTGACGGCCAGCGGCAAAATGATCACCGAGGGGGATCTTTGTTTTGATGATTGTGTTGAATCAAATCGTGAAAACAGTCTGCTGACAGGTTTACAGAATATCACAGGGACGCAGACATTAAAAAATATTGTTGCTGAATTTGAAGCCGGGGTTATCCGCCAGGCATTATGCAAGTGCGGCGGTAATGTTACCATGGCCGCCGTTGAGCTGAAGGTCGGCAAGACGGCACTTTATGATAAAATGCACCGCTATGCGATTTCGGCCAGGGAAATGAAACGACGAAGATGAGCCGTAACTGTTTGATTGTAACCTTGCTATCTTACTTAGATTTGATTATTTCACCTGTCCTGTCCTTATGGTGTGAACTTTGCATAAAATTCATTGGGTTGTTGTTATGTTGGGGGAGTATCCACTTCGCTGGCCTTGTGGTTTGTCGAAATTTATTTTTCGTCATAAAATCAATTAAGTATGTACAAAAAGCATTAACTGTGCTATTGAAACAATCACTTCCAAACTAATGACTTCTGTTCCTTGCTGCAACAGCTCGATCGACAGGAAACTTGTATTGACGAGTAGTTACGGTGGATTACATGGGGTTGTTGTGTGCCTGTTTGGGTAGTTTTTTCCTGTCGTCTGGGGTACATAATATACCCACCGGGACATTAGGCCAGCCAGTTAAGTGGATACCCCTGTTATGTTTTTGGCTCTTTTCAGGGGGATGTTTTTCGGTGGAACAGGTTATGGAATATGCTGCCGGAACGGTTTACTGCCCGTACTGGTCTGCCCGGGAGCGAAGCTGTTGCCTCGGTAATGATGGTCTGCGTCTGCCTGTTGCCACCCATATAGATCTATACTGTCGGGGAAAGGACTTCTCATCCTGCCCTTACTATACGGAAGAGTTTACTGAAATCCGGCAACAGGAACTGTCGGCTGCCCAAATTGACCGTCGTCGTTACCGGCGGATTCCGGGACGGATGCCTGTTGATTTATACCGGTCGGCTGATAGAGGTAGTGGCTGTGTTCCTGGTGATACGGTAAGCACGGTTGATTTCAGTTACGGTGGTATCTGTTTTGAGTCAACTCACCCTGTTCCTGAAGCCACTGAAGTCTTTTTTGTCTTGCATGGGGATTCCTGTTCGTCTTCCCGCCCCGGCACCGGCCATGTAAAATGGTGCCTGCCGGCTGATTCTCCCTCCTCTGTGTACCATTTTGGGGTTTTCTTTGCAGAAAGCAGTCCTGCTGTTGCCGCTGTCCGTAAGCAGTTTGACCTTCTGGCTGGTTGATTTACAGTTGGTTTTCCTGTTTTTCTTTGCTGTTTTTGCCCACCTCGTTTTTCCGCTTTTCCGGAAAAGTGTATTGTTCATATCTTGCTGATTGT
>CAZHPX010000397.1:0-1528 GCA_964534785.1 uncultured Desulfobulbaceae bacterium
GCTCGTCGGGCTCATAACCCGAAGGTCGGTGGTTCAAATCCGCCCCCCGCTACCATGTAAATTCAAGCGGTCAGGTTATTTTTACCTGACCGCTTTTTTTTGTCTGATGCCTCCCACCCCTTCAGCAAACCATTTCATTTGGCTTAACTCGTCGTCTGTCACAAGGATATATCTAAAAAACGGTTGTGGTTTTATGGTTACCGGCCGGTCATGATTATGAAATTCGGGGGAAATACCCTGTTTTTGATGGTTGGGGTGACGATGCTGGAAGGTATACCAGGGTGGTTAAATAGAAGATATGGGTCTTGGTCATATCTATCTGCAGAAGAGGCTATCGACAAAGAGCCTGTTTTTTTACGAGGTCTGTTTGAAAAGTAACAGCGGTTCCGTATGCCAGAGCTTCAACACAGCCTATCTGTTGCTTACTGTTGGCAGATTGACCTATGGTAGAGGTCTCTAACCTGAAATTGACAATAATATCTGCTTGTTCTGCAGCAGCTTTTTCTTTCATTCTCAGGATGGCTTCCCGCCTGGCCCTGTCAATAAGAGATTCATAAGATCTGATTCTGCCGCCAAGCAGGTTGTGCAAAACAGCAAGGAACCGCTTGAAGTAATCAATGGAGATAACCGCACTGCCCGTGACAAGGGTTGAATGCTGAACATCAGAGTCAGGGCAGATTCTACGAATATTTATAACCAGCAGTTCAACCATTTCCTCTTCCCGTTTTTTAATTGAAGAGTAATGGCGTTTTTCAACAATGGAACCTGAAACATATCCAAGAATTATAAGGGAGCCAAAGATCAGGAAGCCGCTGTTATTGACCAGGAAATCAACCATTATCCTGCTTCTCTTCCAGTCTGACGGCAGTCCCGTAGGCAAACAACTCTGAAGCACCCTGGGCAACGGATGATGTGGCAAAGCGGACATTAATCACCGCATTTGCTCCCATGTTTTTTGCCTGTTCCTGCATTCGCTCAAGGGATTCCTGACGGGCTTCGTTCAGGAGTTCCGTGTATTCTTTCAGCTCTCCACCGACCAGGTTCTTCAGACTTGCCATCAGGTCACGGCCAATATGTTTTGCCCTGACTGTACTTCCCTGAACTATCCCGAAATGTTCTATAATTGATTTTCCCGGGACATTTTCAATATTGGTGATAATCATTTTTCCTCCCGTTTTTATAGGTGATAACTGAAGATTATCCTGAACAAATATATTACTTCCCGGGATAATATCAAATTTTGCTGAACTGGGTATCCGCTTGCCTCCAGTAGCCACAACATGTAGTATACCTGCCATGCATTTTGATATGGAGGTGGAGGTTCTCTAATGTCACCGCCGCCCGGCCCTGGTGACAGGGGACAGGATACAGGGAGTGAAAAATCAGAAGTTTTGTTTGTTTTGCCCTGGTGACCGCTCTTTGCCCTGGTGACACCGCTCTGCGGTGTCACCTTTCATCGGTTGCTCTTCCGGCACTAAGGGTCTGTAAAATAATAACATGGCCGTTTATGTTCAATTGTGTTAGCATG
>CAZHPX010000398.1:0-1523 GCA_964534785.1 uncultured Desulfobulbaceae bacterium
CCAGAGAGGACGATCAATGAGAGGAAAAGACAGGCCTATTCCCGCCATGGTTTCAATCCCGATCATCGGCAACCTGGCAGCCATGGCCAGACCTTTTGCGGCAGCCATACCGATTCGCAGACCGGTAAAAGAACCGGGGCCAAGACTTATGGCAATACCATCAATATCCTGCCAGCTCAACCCCGCTGCCCCCATCACCCATTCCACAGAACCAAGTAATCTGCGGGAATGGGTAATTTCCGGCTGGGCAATCGCCTCGGCAACAATCCGTCCCCGGCGGAGATTACCACGGGTCAGGGATACCGAACCACAGCCAGTGGCGGTTTCAATGGCAAGAATCAGGGTACCATCCATTGCTGCACAAGCCTCGCAATATCATTATAAAAAACAAAGATCATCAAGGCACCGAGAACGGCTATACCGACCTGTTGGCTAATTATCATAACCCGCTCCGACAACGGTTTTCTGCGAACAGCTTCAATGGTCATGAAAACAAGGTGACCACCGTCAAGCACCGGAATGGGTAATAAATTCAGGATGCCAAGATTGATACTGATTAATCCCATGAAGTGGATAAAATGCAGAAAGCCGGCATCCATCCGCTGACCGGCTATTTCGGCAATCCGGATAGGGCCGCCAAGCTCGGTGGCCGGGATAATCTGTTGAATGAGTTTTAAAAGAGCCAACAGGGTGAGATGAATCAGGCTCCAAGTCTGAATAAAACCGGCCCTGACCGCCTCAACAATTCCTGCTTGTTCCCATACCACTTCTTCACTTCTTGATATGCCCAGCAGATACCGTTCGCCGACCACCTCACCAAAAATATTTTTCACCTGTTCCATAACCGGCCGGGCAACAATCGCAAGGCGGGTATCATCCCTGTAAACCACCAGTTCCATATCGTCGCCGCCGCTATGTTTAATCAACTCAGAGACCTGATGCCATGATGTGACTTCATGGAAGTCAATGGAAAAAATAATATCGCCCCCTTTAAGCCCTGCCCTTTCCGCCGCCGAATCTGCCCCGACCTTGGCAATCACCGTATTATCCACAGGTGTGGGCAAACCTGCAAAGAAAAACATGCCGATAAAAAGAAAAACAGCAAAAAGAAGATTAAACACCGGCCCGGCCAGAACAATCCCAAACCTCTTCCAGACAGGTTTATGGGCAAAAGAGCAGGCCTTGTCAGCCTCTGACACTACTGCCCCGGGGTCATCGCCATACATCTTGACATAACCGCCAAGGGGAAAAGCTGAAATAAGATACTCGGTATCTCCCCATTTACGGCTGATCAATTTGGTACCAAAACCAAGGGAAAATTTAAGTACCCTGACCCCAAAGAGCTTGGCAACGAGAAAATGACCCAGTTCATGGACAAAAATAAGAATACCAAGAACCAGAATAAAAGAAAGTAATGAAGTCATAGGATTATTTTTTCAAGAAAAACAGTAAATATTATGGTTGTCCCCTCGTTCCCACGCTGGAGTTACTCCGGTGAAAGTCAAGAGAATTTTAAGGCTTTT
>CAZHPX010000399.1:0-1508 GCA_964534785.1 uncultured Desulfobulbaceae bacterium
CGTGAGCTCTCACCTGTGCTGCAGATGAACATTCCCAAAGGCGAAATTTTATTATGTCCGGGTTAAAATATAAGCCATGTTTTTGATCAATCTTAATATTGATAACTAAGGCAGCCCTGACAATTTTCAATGCTTTTCCGTCACGGATTCAGGAGAATGAAAAAACAGGAACAGGAATGGATAACGGATTTCTTAACAAGCAGAAGCGGGATATAAAAAAATACCTGCCTGGTACTGCACTTGCCTGTGCTGATAGAAGAAAAATATTTGGAAAATCATTTTTTCTTGATTTGGTTTTCCTGTGCCTGGTGTTGTTCAGTGGTCTTTATGTCTGGTCAATAGTTGATTCGATTAAGGATGTTTCCAGCGTAACGGTTGAACGACAGCTTGAGGTTGCAGCAGAGGATGGATTGCAATTGTCTGAAAAGGTGTTGTTATAAAGTGATGGTTAAGGCAGGGATGGTTCGTTACTATTGAATAGTATTTGAAAACTTGAGAGGTTCTGATGAAGATCGGTGCGATGGTCAGCTATAACCCTGAAGACAGGCATGGCGGCTGTAGACACAGCCTTGCAGATAATCTGAAAATAGAGAATTTTGATATTCTCTGTTGCCATGATACTACATCATATAATCGGGAATCAATGTTTAATGAAAGTTCATTTCTTGCAGATAAGCTTGGTATGACCTATTCGTTTACGGTTGTAAATCCGCAGGCAGATAATGAGCGGGAAAAACAGGTTCCCTCTCTTGCCGCTCTGACAATCATGGCTGGTGCTTCAACATGGATGTTGAGCAGCGGGAGCTTTTCTCTGGCAACCGGCGAAAAAAATGCCCCGTCTGCCCAGTATGCCATTATTCGTAAAAATGGCAATGCCGTACTGGTCATTAACATTTTATTTGCCGGAGAGAGAGGGCAGTTGCGTCGTAGTCAATTATGCCGGCTGCTTGATCATCCTGTTTTAAATAATCCTTATGCTGCAGTACTTCTTTGCGGTAATTTTATTATTAAGAGCAAGGGTGGGGCAGCCGGGAAAAATAAATTCAGCTATACCGTCAAAAATGGTTTTGCAGCCGGTGGCGGGTGTACTTTCCGGAAGCGGAAGGATAAAGAAGTGGCTGGCGGAAGTGGATGTATGATGCCGAATATATTTGTACTTGAAGACGGTGTTGATCGGCAGACAATGTTTGATTACACCAACAGCCGTCTGCTTAACAGTCCTGATAAAGATGCAGGATGTATTGTCCCTGGTCATACCGGAATAGTTTTTAATATGGATATATCAAGAAAGAAAAGAGGTGGTGACCAACAGATGTATCGCTATGTCTCCTGCACGAATCCATGGCAGAAAACCTCAAAACGGGCACTTGGTTTTTGTGGCTGAAGGACAAGTTAAAAAAGTATCCTTATACCGTAACCGTTCACCGGGCAGCTCCAGGATTACCGGAGCCCCTGAGCTGCAAGCGTTTACCAGCACCCCGCTCCGTGATGAAGCACTGGTAACACTT
>CAZHPX010000400.1:0-1502 GCA_964534785.1 uncultured Desulfobulbaceae bacterium
CCATCCCCGGTTATTATGTATGGGCTCTTAACAATAAAACCCCGGAAGAGTGTTTCAAACGGGTGGTAAGTTCCAACCATGAGGGCAATCTGATTGCGGTCGCCACCGGAAAAGTTGATGTGGCAACCAATAACACAGAATCTTTCTATGCCCGTTTTGTCCCCGCCAAACCGGAAATGGCAGCCCAGGTTAAAGAGATCTGGCGTTCTCCCCTGATTCCATCTGACCCCATGGTCTGGCGTAAGGATCTGCCCCAGGAAATGAAAGAAAGGATTCTGTTTTTCTTTATCCAGTATGGACGATTTGGTGATCTTGAGAAGGTTGAGCGGGAGCGAAAAGTACTGGCAGGTCTCTCCGATGGCTGGGGTCCGTTTCTGGCCTCTTCCGATGCCCAGCTCCTTGATGTCCGCATGATTGAGGCGTTCAAGGATAAGTTGAAGGCTGAAAGGAAAGGGGATGCAAAGGCGGTTAAAGAGGCTGAAATTACCCTTGCCCAGCTTGAAAAAACCCAAAAAATAATTGGTAAAGCTGGTTATTAATTTCTAATCCCGCAGGCAGGTCTTTATTATTAATCTATAACAACCCGGTATTGTGTATATTTATATCTCCAGTGCCGGGTTCTTTTTGTCCTTAAGTCTAAAAAATTACCGTAATGAACTGTTTAGAGAGCCATAAGAAATAAGCAATAAAAAAAGATGAAAGAAAGAGAAGCACAGACAGCAGCCCAAAAGATATCCCTTGCCGTGGCGAGACAGCTTAAACCGCGGTGGGAAAAGATTTTCAACAATGCTGTTATAGCGTTGATCATGGCTGTTGTCCTGGGAATAGCATATTATCCGGCTGAAATGAATAACTGGACAATGCTGTTTGCTGATTCTGGAAATATGTTTGTTTATTTTAAAGATTTTTTGAAGCCTGATTTCAGTGATCTGGCAATATTCATCGAAAAAATGATGGAAACCATATACATAGCGTTGTGGGGTACTTTCCTTTCGGTTCTCTTTGGTTTTGGCTTTGCCCTGCTTTCCTCGCAAAATATTGCCCCTGTCTGGGTGGTCTTTCCGGTTCGCAGACTTATGGATGCCGCCAGGGCAATCAATGAGCTGGTCTATGCCATCCTTTTTGTTGCCGCCGTTGGTTTGGGACCCCTTGCCGGAGTAATGGCGTTGTTTGTCAGTAATATGGGGGTTATCTCCAAACTCTTTTCCGAAGCGGTGGAGGCCATTGATATCAGGCCGGTTGAGGGTATCCGTTCCACCGGAGCCGGTCATCTTCATGAGATTATCTATGGTGTCATACCCCAGGTCATGCCGCTCTGGGCAAGTCTTTCCCTGTATCGTTTTGAGAGCAATGTTCGTTCTGCGACAGTGCTTGGAATTGTTGGTGCTGGCGGAATAGGGTTTGTCTTTTATGAATCTTTTCGCTCGTTTAACTATGACAAGGCATCGGCGATAATCATTGTCATGGTACTGGCGGTAAGTTTGATTGATATGCTCTCTTCC